>NZ_JBFWLZ010000002.1:118368-158936 GCF_050251835.1 Diaphorobacter sp.
CGCGACATGGCCCTACCGCAACCTGCGCAGCCAGGTTTGCGTGCGCCCATGTCGTCGGCGTCAGGTGCGCGGCTACTGGCTTTTTTTGAGGTATCGCCGGGCTACAAGATTGCGCGCCAGCACCTGCGGGCCGCATCGGTTCGCCACGGCGTGGACTACGAGCTGCTGCAGGCCGTCATCGCCACCGAATCGGGCTTTGACGCGCAAGCCGTGTCGCCGCGCGGCGCCGTGGGGCTGATGCAGCTCATGCCTGCCACGGCCAGCCGCTTTGGCGTGGCAGGTGACGCGCGGCTCACTCTGGAGCAAAAACTGACCGACCCGGCCATCAACGTGGCCGCGGGCACGCGCTACCTGCGCTACCTCATGGATCTGTTCGAGGGCCGACTGGATCTGGCACTGGCCGCCTACAACGCGGGCGAGGGCGCGGTGCAACGCGCCGGCAACCGCATCCCGGCCTACCGCGAAACCCGCAACTACGTGCAAAGCGTGATGGGGCTGTATGCGCTGCTCAAGCCGCCAGCGCCCCTGCTGGAGCACCGCACCAGCACCGGCCGCACCGGCCGCGTGCGCATGGAGCTGCCAGCGGCGCCCCGTCCCCTCTCCGATGCCGGCGAAAGCGGCGTGCAGCCCGCACCGCCACTGCGCCTGGCCCGGCAGTTACTGACCGAGTCTTATCAGCCCGAATGAGCGACCAACCCACCCTCGACCTCTCCACCGCCGACGACGGCGACAGTCTGGCCCTGGCGCAATACGCCCAGCGTGCCTACCTTGAATATGCCCTGAGCGTCGTCAAGGGCAGGGCCCTGCCTGACGTGTGCGACGGACTCAAGCCCGTGCAGCGGCGCATTCTTTACGCCATGGACCGCATGGGCCTGGGCTACAGCGGCCCCAACCGCAACGTGGCGGCCAAGCCGGTGAAGAGCGCCCGCGTGGTGGGCGACGTGCTGGGCCGCTTTCACCCGCATGGCGACCAGTCGGCCTACGATGCGCTGGTGCGCCTGGCGCAGGACTTCAACCAGCGCTATCCGCTGATCGACGGTCAGGGCAACTTTGGCAGCCGCGACGGCGACGGCGCTGCGGCCATGCGCTACACCGAGGCGCGCCTGACCCGCATCGCCGGCCTGCTGCTCGACGAGATCGACATGGGCACGGTGGATTTCGTGCCCAACTACGACGGCAGCACCCAGGAGCCGCGCCAGCTGCCTGCGCGGCTGCCGTTCGCGCTGCTCAACGGCGCCAGCGGCATCGCGGTCGGCCTGGCCACCGAAATCCCCAGCCACAACCTGCGCGAGGTGGCCGACGCCTGCGTGGCCCTGATCAAAAAGCCGCAGCTAGAGGACGAGGAACTGTGTGCGCTGATCCCCGGCCCCGACTATCCCGGCGGCGGCCAGATCATCAGCAGTGACGCCGACATCCGCGACGCCTACCGCACGGGCCGCGGCAGCCTGAAGGTGCGTGCGCGCTGGAAGATCGAGGAGCTGGCGCGCGGCCAGTGGCAAATGGTGGTCACCGAGCTGCCGCCCGGCGTGAGCACACAGCGCGTGCTGGAAGAAATCGAAGAACTCACCAACCCCAAGGTCAAGACTGGCAAAAAAGCGCTCACGCAGGAGCAGACGCAACTGAAGGCCGCGCTGCTGGCGCTGCTGGACGGCGTGCGCGACGAGTCCAGCAAGGACGCGCCCGTGCGCCTGGTCATCGAGCCCAAGACCGGCAAGGTGCCGCAGCAAGACCTGATCACCGCGCTGCTGGCGCACACCAGCTTGGAGACTTCGGCGCCCATCAACCTGACCATGGTCGGGCTGGACGGCAAGCCGGTGCAAAAGTCGCTGCGCCAGATGCTGGAGGAGTGGATCGCCTTTCGCCAGACCACGATCACTCGGCGCAGCCAGCACCGGCTGGACAAGGTGCTGGACCGCATCCACATCCTCGAAGGCCGGCAACTGGTGCTGCTGAACATCGATGAGGTGATCGCCATCATCCGTCAGTCCGACGAGCCCAAGGCCGCGCTGATCGCGCGCTTTCACCTCACGGACCGGCAGGCCGAGGACATCCTGGAAATCCGCCTGCGCCAGCTGGCGCGGCTGGAGGCCATCAAGATCGAGCAAGAGCTCAAAGAGCTGCGCGAGGAGCAGGGCAAGCTCGAGGACATCCTCGCCAACCCCGCCTCGCTGCGCCGCCTGATGACCCGCGAGATCGAGGCAGATGCCAAACTGTTCGGCGACGCACGCCGCACGCTGATCCAGGCCGAAAAGAAGGCCGTGGCCGAGGTCAAGGTGCTGGACGAGCCCGTCACCGTCATCGTTTCCGACAAAGGCTGGGTGCGTGCGCGCCAGGGCCACGGGCACGAAGCCGGCAGCTTTGCCTTCAAGGCGGGCGACAGCCTGTATGGCACCTTTGAGTGCCGCACGGTGGACACGCTCATCGTCTTCGGTAGCAACGGGCGCGTGTATTCGGTGGCCGTGTCCAGCCTGCCGGGCGGGCGCGGCGATGGCCAGCCCATCACCACGCTGATCGACCTGGAGGCAGGCACGCAGCCGGTTCACTACTTTGCCGGCCCCGCCAGCGCCACGCTGCTGCTGGCGGGATCGGGCGGCTACGGCTTTTTGTCCACGGTGGAGCACATGACCGGGCGCAACCGCGGCGGCAAGGCGTTTGTCACGCTGGCCGAGGGCGAGCGCCTGTGCCGCCCCTCGCATGCGTCGGGCGCCAGCGCCAGCCAGGCGCTGGCGCCGGCCACGCATGTGTGCTGCGCATCCGTGGGCGGGCGCGTGCTGACGTTCGAGATCGCCGAGCTCAAGCGCATGGAAAAGGGCGGGCGTGGCCTGATGCTGATCGACCTGGAGCCCAAAGACGAGCTGGCAGGCGCCGCCGCCTACACGCGCAGCGTGCGCTTCACGGGCGTGGGCCGTGGCGGCAAACCGCGCGAGGAAACGCTGGAAATCCGCAGCCTGAACAACGCACGCGCCCTGCGCGGGCGCAAGGGCAAGGCGGCCGACCTGGGCTTCAAGCCATCCGACGTGCTGCGGGTGGAGTGACGGGCGGTACAAAAAGCACGGCTGCCGGCGCTCGTGTCGATGGGGCTGGAGGCATCACACGCTCCCGGGCACCGGCGATACGCTCGCAGCGGCAGGGGCTTAGCCGATCTCTGCGATCAGCTCAATCTCCACGCAGGCGCCCATGGGAATTTGCGCCACGCCAAAGGCGCTGCGCGCGTGCTTGCCCTTGTCGCCAAACACTTCACCCAGCAGCTCGCTGGCGCCATTGGTGACCAGGTGCTGCTCGGTGAAGTCGCTGGTGGAGTTGACCAGGCTCATCACCTTCACGATGCGCTGCACCCGGTTGAGGTCGCCGCCGCAGGCCGCCTGCAGCGTGCCCAGCAGGTCGATGGCTACGGCGCGGGCGGCTGCCTTGCCTTCCGCGGTGGTGAGGTCGCGGCCCAGCTGCGCAGCCCAGGGTTTGCCGTGCTTGCGGGCGATGTGGCCGCTCAGGAACACCAGGTTGCCGGTCTGCACATAAGGCACATAGGCCGCAGCGGGCACGGCCACGGGGGGCAGGGTGATGTCGAGTTCTTTTAGCTTGTCGTAAACACTCATGGCAGTCCTTGAAAACGATGACGGCCGCGCGGGCGTCGCGCGGCCGTCATGAGTGTTACACAAGCGGCTCAGGCCACTTGCAGCGAGCCTTTGGCGCCCATCAGCAGGTCAATCACGTCGGGTGCGGTGATGATCTCGGCGCGCGGATCCATCTGCGATGCTTCCAGGCCGTTGTGCACCATGCAGGACTTGCACACCGCCACGCGCCCGCCTTCTTGCAGAAAGTCGCGCAGCAGGTCGGCGGCGGGCTCGAAAGGCGCGCCGATGCTGATGCCGTCCGCAGCGCCGGGCACACCCAGGGCGACGCCCTCGGCCATCAGAATCAGGCAGACCGTGTGGCCCTTGCGCCGCGCGGCCAGCGCCATGGTCAGGGCCACGGTGGCCTTGTCGGGGTTGCCCTTGGCGTGGTAGAGCGTGGAGACAAAGTCGGCAGTGACTGGCATGGGGTGGGTTCCTTGATAGAGAGGGGGTGAACAAAACGAGGGTGTGGAGGGCATCAGGCCGACCGGGCGCGACCGCCCAGGCCCAGCCAGCCTGCAAGGGTGTAGGCCACGATGGTGGCGCCCACGGCGCCGAGCATGAAGACCAGGGCGATCAATACCCAGTCGGCTGGCCCGGCGGCGTCGGTGAAGCCCGAGGACGAGACACTGGCCATGATCCAAAGCGCCAGTGCCCCGCCGGGCACGGCCAGCAATTGCGCACCCACCAGCCGCTGCGCGCGCAGCCCGCGGTCACGCACCAGCAGCACTGCGAAGGCCAGCGTACCCAGCACTGCCACGGCCACCAGGGGCCACAGCCAGGCACCCAGCATTTCCTGGAAGACGGCCAGCAAGATGAGGGGGTCGAGTTCTTTCATGCGGAATTTCCTTTTAGCTATTGTTTAAATAGCGTTTGACGCTTTTTGGGTGGGCTTTTGTGCCGGATTCTGCTACTTAAGCAACGCCGCGTAGCATGCTGATGTAGGTGGGTTTGAGGGCCATGGTTTTCATGACCCAGCTCACCCACAGTTCTTCCAGCGGCGCGATCACGCCGGGGAACGAGGGCGTGAGATTGTTCTGGTAGTCAAATTCGACCAGCATGGCCTGGCCCAGCCGCGTGATCAGCGGGCACGAGGTGTAGCCCGTGTAGAGCGTGGACGACGAGCGTCCCGCGATCTGCGCCACCAGGTGATCGACAGCCACTGGCACCTGCCACTTCACGCTGGCAGCCGTCTTGCCCTTGGGCACGCCGGCAATATCGCCCAGGCCAAAGACGTTGGGGTAGCGCACATGGCGCAGCGTGCCCTTGTCCACCTCCATCCAGCCTTCTGCGGCCCAGGCCTTGTTCTTGTCAGCGGGCCAGGGCAGAGGACTGTTCCTGACGACCGCAGGCGCGCGCATGGGCGGAATGATGTGGATGAAGTCATAGGGCTGCTCTTCCGTCCCGTCCGGCGTGGCAAAGGTGGCCACGCGTTTGCCGGGATCGATGGCGCGCAGCACGCGGTCGTAGTTCACCGCGATGCCGCGCTCCTGGTAGAGCATCCGCACTTTTTCGGAGACGATGGGGACGCTGAACAGCACCTTGTTGTTGCTGTTGTAGATCACTTTGGACTTGCCGCGCGTGCCGCGGCGGGTGAGGTAGTCCTCGGTGAGGAAGGTGTATTTGAGCGGCGCGCCGGCGCACTTCATCTCGGTGGCCGGACGCAGGAACACGCCGCGCCCGCCCTGGTCGGCGAAGGCCGACATGGCCCGCCAGGTCGCTTCGGCCGCCTGTGGGCCGGCGTAGATGCTGCCCATGCCGTTCTGACCGATCAGGCGGATGTCCATGCCTTCGATCTCGGAATATTCCAGCTGCAAGCCGGTGGCGACGATCAGGAAGTCGTAGGGGTGGCGCGTGCCGCTGTCGGTCACCACCTGGTTGCCTTCCACGTCGAATTCGGCCACGTGCTCGGTTACCAGCTGCACGCCGGCGGGCACATAGTCGGCGGTGCGCGACACCACATAGCCCGCAGGCTTGATGCCCGCGCCCACCAGGGTGAAGCCGGGTTGGTAGTAATGTTCGGCGCGGGCGTCGATCAGCGTGATGCGTGCGCCATCCAGCGCCGCCGACAGGCGCGCGGCAGCCGCCAGGCCCGCCGCGCCCGCGCCGGCGATCACAATGCGTGCCTGGGTGGCGACCTTGGGCTGGGTGGCTGCCTGCGCTGGTGATGCCGCGTAGCCTGCCGCAGCCATGCCGCCCAGCGCGGTCAGGCCGGCCTGCAGGAAGGATCGCCGGTGGCCCGGGGCCTGCAGCAAGGAGTCGAGGATCTGGCTGTGTTCGGTGGAGGCAGGCATGGCGCGGATTCCCTTCAGAAGTTGTCTCTTTTTTTTAGATTAGCCTAAATTTAGTAAATAACGAAATTTACAAACACCATGCCAGCTGAAACCATGCTTCCCAGCACGCTCGCCCTGCAACAGCTGCAGGAAAGCGCCGTGCAGGCATCCGAACTGCTGCAGGCCGTGGGCAACCCCAGCCGCCTGCTGGTGCTGTGCCTGTTGATCGAGTACGGCGAGATGACCGTCGGAGCTCTCAATGAGGTGGTCGGCCTGAGCCCTTCGGCCTTGTCGCAGCACCTGGCCCGCATGCGCGAGGAAGGCCTGGTGACCTACCGCCGCGAAGCGCAGACGCTGCACTACCGCATTGATGATCCCAGAGTCATCAGGCTGATCGCTGCGCTGCGCGACATCTTCTGCCCCTGAGCAGCCCCGGCTCCGCCCGCAGCAATGGCACGCGTGAGCGCCCCGGCGTCTGCGCCCATCCTGCCGCGCACGGTCTGGCGCCTGCCTGCCGTGCTGACCGGCTGGCTGCTGGGCACGGCGCTGCAGCTGCAGCAAGCCGCGCTGTGGCCTTTGCCGGCCTATGCGGGCACGCTGGCACTGGCGCTGGCCGGCGCCTGGGTGGCTTGGCGGCAGCCTCACTGGCGCGCGCTGGCATGGCTGTTGGCGGCGGCTGCAGCCTTTGGCCTGTGCGGCTTGCGCGCCGGCGTGTTCCTGGCCGGGGCACTGGCGCCAACGCTGCAAGGGCAGGATCTGCGCGTGACTGGCGTGGTGGCCGCCATGCCGCAAGAGCGCGAAACCGGCCTGCGCCTGCGGCTGCAGGTGGAGTCCGCGCTGCTGCAGGGCGCCCCCGTGCGCGTGCCGCCGTTGATCGACCTGACCTGGTACGCGCGGGGTCAGCACGAAGGCGAGCTGACGCCGCCGCCCGCCGTGCGCGCGGGAGAGCGCTGGCGCCTGACCGTGCGCCTGAAGGCCCCGCACGGCGCGCGCAACCCGCATGGCTTTGACTATGAGCTGTGGCTGTGGGAGCAGGGCGTGCAGGCCACCGGCTACGTGCGCACCAGCGCGCGGCTGGACGCCCAGCACGGCCCGCCACAGCGGCTGGGCGCCACCTGGCGCCACCTTGTCGAGCAGCTGCGCCAGCGCGTGCGCGATGCCATCGCCCGCACGCTGGCCGACCCTGCCCACGGCGGCGCCCCGGATGCAGCCCGCCAGCGCGCTGCCGGCGTGGTGATGGCGCTGGTCACTGGCGACCAGCGCGCCATCGATCGGGCCGACTGGGACGTGTTCCGCGCCACGGGCGTGGCCCACCTGATGAGCATTTCGGGCCTGCATATCACGCTGTTTGCCTGGCTGACGGTTGCGGCGCTGGGCCGGGCCTGGCGCCTGTCGCCACGGCTGTGCCTGGCCGTGCCCGCGCCCACGGCAGCGCTGGCGGGCGGCGTGCTGCTGGCTGGCGCCTACGCTCTTTTCAGCGGCTGGGGTGTGCCTGCGCAGCGCACAGTGTGCATGCTGGCCACGGTGGCGCTGCTGCGCCTGTCGGGGCGGCACTGGCCCTGGCCGCAGGTGTGGCTGCTGGCCTGCGCGGTGGTGCTGGCGGCCGACCCCTGGGCCCTGCTGCAGCCGGGGTTCTGGCTGAGCTTTGTGGCCGTGGCGGTGCTGTTTGCTACTGATTCAGGAGCTGCTAGCGTACGTCCTGCGGGCGCAAGAGGCCATTTTTATGCACTGCTGCGCGAGCAGTGGGTGGTGACGCTGGCGCTGACGCCGCTCACGCTGCTGCTGTTCGGGCAGGTGTCCGTCGTGGGGTTGCTGGCCAATCTGGTGGCCATTCCGTGGACTACGCTGGTGGTCACGCCGCTGGCGCTGCTGGGCGTGCTGTGGGCGCCGCTGTGGCAGGCGGCGGCCTGGTGCGTGCAGGGTTTGTCGGTGCTGCTGCAGTGGCTGGCCGCCTGGCCCTGGGCGCAGATCAGCCTGCCTCTGGCGCCGCTGTGGGCGGGCGTGGCGGCCGTGGCCGGCGGCACGCTGCTGGCGCTGCGCTTGCCCTGGGGTGTGCGCGCCTTGGGCTTGCCGCTGCTGCTGCCCGCGCTGTGGTGGCAGCCGCCGCGCCCGCCGCCGGGGCAGTTTGAACTGCTGGCGGCCGACGTGGGCCAGGGCCAGGCCGTGCTGGTGCGCACCGCCCACCATGCGCTGCTGTACGACGCCGGCCCCCGCTACCACCAGGACAGCAACGCGGGCGAGCGCGTGCTGGTCCCCCTGCTGCGCGCTTTGGGCGAGCGGCTGGATCTGCTGGTGCTGAGCCACCGCGACAGCGACCACACCGGCGGCGCCGCAGCCGTGCTGGCGCAGCAACCCCAGGCGCAGCTGCTGGGCTCGATTGCGGCCGATCATGCGCTGCAGGCGCTGCGCCCGGTTCAGCCCTGCGCGGCGGGGCAGCGCTGGAGCTGGGACGGCGTGCACTTCGACGTGCTGCACCCGCCGCCGGCGCAGTCACCGCCTGCCACCGAAGGCGCGCCCGGCGGCAGTACAGCTTCATCCAGATACGGCGCCAACACCAACGCCACCAGCTGTGTGCTGCGCATTGCGGCGGCGGGTGCTTCCGCCAGTGAGGGCGAAAAAGGCAAGGTCGAGGAAGGCACTGGCGCAGGGGCAATAGCCCTGCTGGCGGGCGACATCGAACTGGCGCAGGAGCAGGCCCTGGTGGACGCCGGTGCGCCCCTGGCGGCAGATGTGCTGTTGGCGCCGCACCACGGCAGCAAGACCTCGTCCGGCCAGGCCTTTTTGCAGGCCGTGCAGCCGCGCATCGCTCTGGTGCAGGCGGGCTACCGCAACCGCTTCGGCCATCCCGCGCCCGAGGTGGCTGCGCGCTACCGCCGGCAAGGCAGCACACTGGTGCAGACGCCTGATTGCGGCGCGGTACGCTGGCAGTCGCACGCGCCCCATGCCGTGCACTGCGAGCGCCAGGCCGCGCAGCGCTACTGGCATTACCGCGCCGAGGTCACGCCTGCGTCGCAGCAGTAGTTGCGCCGGGCAAGCGCAATGCTGTGCAGGCGTTACCCGGCATTGCGCCGCTGCTCGCGCAGCATGAACAAGTACAGGCTTTCGACCTTGGCGCGCGCCCAGGGTGTTTTGCGTAAAAACCTGAGGCTGGAGGCAAGGCTGGGGTCGCTTTGAAAGCATCGCACCGGGATGCGGCTGGCCAGGCCATCCCAGCCAAAGTACTGCTGCAGCGCCACCACCATCGCCTCCAGCGTGACGCCGTGCAGCGGATTGCGAGGCTGCGGTGCGGGGGATGCGGGCGGGGTGCCTGGTTGATCTGTCATGGGCGGCGAGCATACGCGCATGCCTGCCCGGTGCCTTCGGGCCTTGCCCTCTATAGTGACGGTTGGCCGTCAGCGCTGCGCCTTGCTGGCCGCCTACGGCATCTGTCCTGTTTTGACATAACGACCTGGAGCATTGTGATGAGCTACCCCGACACACGCCTTTTCATCGACGGCCAGTGGCAAGACGCCGCCAGCGGCAAAACGCTGCCGGTCGTCAACCCTGCCACGGGCCAGCAGATCGGCCGGGTGGCGCACGCGGGCATTGCCGACCTGGACCGCGCCCTGGCCGCGGCGCAAAAAGGCTTTGAGGTCTGGCGCGATACGCCGGCACTTGAGCGCGCACGCACCATGCGCCGCGCCGCTGCGCTGATGCGCGAGCGTGCCGATGCCATTGCCGCCGTCCTCACGCAGGAGCAGGGCAAGCCCCTGGCCGAGGCGCGCATCGAGGCCCTGGCCGCGGCCGACATCATCGAGTGGTTTGCCGACGAGGGCATGCGCGTCTATGGCCGCATCGTGCCGTCCCGCAGCCTGGCCGTGCGCCAGCTGGTGGTCAAAGACCCTGTGGGCGTGGTGGCAGCATTCACGCCCTGGAACTTTCCCATCAACCAGGTGGTGCGCAAGCTGGGCGCGGCGCTGGCCGCGGGCTGCGCGGTGCTGGTCAAGGCGCCCGAGGAAACGCCCGCCAGCCCGGCCGAGCTGATCCGCGCGTTTGCCGATGCGGGCGTGCCTGCCGGCGTGGTGGGCCTGGTGTTTGGCAACCCTGCCGAAATCTCCAGCTACCTGATTCCGCACCCTATCGTGCGCAAGGTCACCTTCACCGGCTCCACGCCGGTGGGCAAGCAGCTGGCCGCGCTGGCAGGCCAGCACATGAAGCGCGTGACCATGGAGCTGGGCGGCCACGCGCCGGTGATCGTGTGCGAGGACGCCGACATCGAGCTGGCCGTCAAGGCCTCTGCGGGCGCCAAGTTCCGCAACGCCGGGCAGGTGTGCATCTCGCCCACGCGCTTTCTGGTGCATGAGAGCGTGCGCGCCGACTTCGTGGCCGCGCTTACGCGCCATGCCGAGGGTCTGAAGGTGGGCGACGGCCTGCTGGAAGGCACGCAGATGGGCCCGCTGGCCAACCCGCGCCGCGTGGCTGCCATGGCCGACTTGCTGGGCGACGCCGTGCAGCAAGGCGCCAGCGTGCGCACCGGCGGCGAGCGCATCGGCAGCGTGGGCAACTTTTTCACGCCCACGGTGCTGGACGACGTGCCCCAGTCGGCGCGCATCTTCAACGAAGAGCCCTTCGGCCCCGTGGCGGCGGTGCGCGGCTTTACGCAGCTCGAAGACGCCATTGCCGAATCCAACCGCCTGGCGTTTGGGCTGGCGGGCTATGCGTTCACGCGGTCGCTGAAAAACGCCCATGTGCTGAGCCAGCGCGTGGAGGTGGGCATGCTGTGGATCAACCAGCCCGCCACGCCGTCGGCCGAGCTGCCGTTTGGCGGCATCAAGGATTCGGGCTACGGCTCCGAGGGCGGCCCCGAGGCATTGGAAGCCTGCCTGAACACGCGCGCGATCTCGATCACGAATGTGTAAATTTGCTACAAATAAAGTAGCTGTTGGCGCTTTATTTACAAGGGCTAGAGGCAAAAAAGCCGGTGAACTACACCGGCTTTTTTGTGGGTGGTAGCCGCTTAACTCAGACGCCTCACTCAGCCGCGCGCCACGGGCCGAGAGGGGTCGCTGCACCATTCGCTCCAGCTGCCGGCAAACAGTGCCGTGGGCCCCAGGCCGGCAACCTCCATGGCCAGCAGGTTGGGGATGGCACTCACGCCGCTGCCGCAGTGGTGCACCACGGTGGCGGGGTTGCGCCCTTGCAGCACGGCGGTGAATTCGGTGCGCAGCTGGTCGGCACTCTTGAAGCAGCCGTCGGCGCCCAGGTTGTCGCTGAAGGGGCGGTTGAGCGCGCCGGGGATGTGGCCGGCCACCGGGTCCAGCGGCTCCACCTCGCCGCGGTAGCGCGGTGCGCCGCGTGCGTCGATGAGAGTCTGCGCGCTGTGGCCCAGGGCGTCATGCACCTGCTGCACGCTGACCAGGCGGCGCAGTGGCTTGCGCAGCACGAAGTTGGACGCGAAATGCGTGGCCTCGTCGCCGCTGGACAGCGCACCGCCCGCCGCCTGCCAGGCTTGAAGCCCGCCGTCGAGCACGGCCACGGCGTCGTGACCCGCCCATTGCAGCATCCACCACAGGCGACCGCAGTAATTGGCGCCGTTGCGGTCATACACCACGGCCTGCATGTCGTTGGAAAAGCCGACGCCCGACAGCCATGTGGCAAAGCGCTCGCGGCTGGGCAGCGGGTGGCGTCCGCCCGATGCGGGCAGGTCTGCCGCCGATGTCATCACCGTGCCATGAGCGCCGGGCGCTCCGTGCCGTGCGCTCAGGTGCCGATCCAGGTCGGCGTGCAGCGCGCCGGGGATGTGGGCCTCGCGGTACTGGCTGGCACCCAGAGTGGGCTGGGCCAGGTCGAAGCTGCAGTCAAACACCATCAAAGGCTGGCCGCTGCGCATGAGGGCTTGCAGTTGCGGGACGGAGATCAGCGTGGTGTAGGGCATGGCGGGGAGATGGGCAGTTGGATCAGGCGCCATTGTGGCGGTGTTGCCCGCGCTGCAGTGTCAGTGCTCCTCGGCGGGTGTGCGTGGCGCCGTGCGGGCGCGCAGCACGGTGGCGGTGATGCCGCTGCCCACGATCAGCGCCATGCCGGCCCAGGCGATCAGCGGCAGCCGGTCGCCAAACAGCGCCACGCTGTAGATGCTGGCAAAGACGATGCCCGAATACTGCAGATTGGCCACTACCAGCGTGCCGCGCTGTGTCTTGGCGCTGGCGTAGGCACGCGTCATGCACAGCTGTCCGCCGGTGGCAAACAGGCCCAGCGGCAGCAGCCACAGGGCCGGCAGGCCCGGCCAGGGTGATGCGCCCACCACCAGCATGGCCGCCGCGCCCGCCACGGCGGAGCCCACGGCAAAGAAAAACACGGTGCGCGTTTCGGGCTCGCCCACGCGCGACAGCGCCACCACCTGCATGTAGGCGAAGGCCGATGCCATGCCCGAGAGCAGGCCGACGAGGCCGGCAAACATCTGGTTGTGATCCAGGCTGGGGCGCAGCATCATGACCACGCCGGCAAACCCGGCCAGCACGGTCAGCACCAGCGGGCCTTGCAGTGCAGGGCGCGGCGTGGCCGCCGAGGGACGCCAGGCCAGCAGTGCGCCGCCGACAAAAAATGCGGCGATCCATACGCTGCTCATGTAGTTGAGCGTCATGGCCGTGGCCAGGGGCAGCTGGCCAATCGCATAAAACCAGGCGCCCAGCGCCGACACGCCAATCAGGCTGCGCCAGGCGTGCATGCCGGGGTAGCGGGTGCTCAGGCTCACCTGCTGGGAGCGCGCCAGCAGCCAGGTCAGCACCAGGCCGATCAGGCCGCGGTAGAACACCAGTTCAGCGGCATTGAAGTGCGCCGAGGCGAGCTTGATGCACACGCCCATGCTGGCAAACAAAAAGGCGCCCAGCACCATCCAGAGGGCTTGCATGTCGTAAGGGGAAGGTTGAAGTGAAAATAGCTGCCGGCGCTTGCGTTACAAGCGCCGGCAGCTATTGTAATGAGAGCGGTACAGGTCTGCTCAGCGTTGCGGCACGGCCGTGCCCATGCGGGCGCGGTACCACTCGTGGAAGTGCTGCATGCCGTCCTCCATGGGGCTCTGGTAGGGGCCGACTTCGTTGTCGCCGCGCTCCATCAGCGCCTTGCGCCCGGCGTCCATGCGTTCGGCGATTTCGTCGTCTTCGATGCAGGTTTCCATGTAGGCGGCGCGCTGCGCCTCGACAAATTCGCGCTCGAAGGCCCAGATTTCTTCGGGGTAGTAGAACTCCACCATGTTCAGCGTCCTGGTCGGGCTGATGGGGTGCAGGGTGGAGACGGTGAGCACATGCGGGTACCACTCCACCATGATGTGCGGGTAGTAGGTCAGCCAGATCGCGCCGCGCTCGGGCAGCTTGCCGCCCTGGTAGCGCAGCAGCACCTCGTGCCACTTCTTGTACACGTCGGAGCCCGGTTTGCCGAAGGTGGAGGCCACGCCCACGGTCTGCACGGAATACTCCTTGGCGAACTCCCACCGCAGGTCGTCACAGGTGACGAAGTTGCCCAGCCCGGGGTGGAAGGGGCCGACGTGGTAGTCCTCCAGATAGACCTCGATGAAGGTCTTCCAGTTGTAGTTGCACTCGTGCAACTCAACATGGTCGAGCACAAAGCCGTCAAAAGACAGTTCGCGCTGCAGGCCCATGCCAGCCAGGTCGGCGGCGATGTCGCGGCCGTTGTCCTCGAACAGAAGGCCGTTGTGCTCGCGCAGCTTGTAGTTGTTGAGGTTCAGGCAGGGGTCGTGCGCGAAGTGCGGCGCGCCCAGCAGCTCGCCGCTGCTGGAATACGTCCAGCGGTGAATCGGGCACACGATGTTGCCGCCCGCATGTCCCTTGCCCTGCGTGCGCAGGTTGCCACGGCCCTTGAGCATCACCGCCTGGCGGTGGCGGCAGATGTTGGAGACCAGCTCCACCTGCCCCTGGGCGTTGCGCACCAGCGCGCGGCCTTCCTTTTCCTGGGGCAGGGCGAAGTAATCTCCCACCTCGGGAACGGCGAGTTGGTGCCCCACGTAGCGGGGCCCTTGCTGGAAGATGGCCTCCAGCTCGCGCTGCAACAGCGCCTCGTCAAAGTAACTGGAAACTGGTAGTTGGCTTGCGGCCTGCTGCAGTTGAAGACTTAAATCAGACATGGGTGACCTGACCTAAAGACTCCCCACAGGGAGGTGCGTGTATGCACGGGGCTGTAAAAAACGAAACCGGCCCGAGGAAAAACTCTGTAGCCGGTTCGTCAAGAAGGAATGGGATTGTAGGCGGTGGGGTTATTTCCGTGACAGTTGTATGTGTATTGCCTGATCGTGCTTCACGTGCCGGGTCCTGCCGCGCGGATCTGTGTGCTGGTCGCGGGGCGGGCGGGCTGCAGCCCTGCCCGTGCTGTGGCGATGCCCCATGCGCCTAAAATTGCCGGTTTCGACTTGCGCGCCAGGCGCCCTACCACCCATGCCCAAGGCATCCGCCGCCCCCACACCCCAGCCCGATCCTGTCAGCTACGAAGCGGCGCTGGAAGAGCTTGAGCAGCTGGTGGGCCGTATCGAGTCCGGGCAGTTGCCGCTGGACCAGATGCTGGCCGGTTACCAGCGCGGCGCGGTACTGCTCAATTTTTGCCGCGCACGGCTGGAGGCGGTGCAGGACCAGATCAAAGTGCTCGACGAAGGCGCGCTGCAGCCGTGGGCGCAGGAATGATGCCCGCCATGTCGGCCGCGCCCGTGTCTGAGGCCACGCCCGGGTTTGACTTCCAGGGCTGGATGCGCGCCGAGCTGGCGCGGGTGGAGGATGCCCTGTCGCGCTGGGTGTGCCACGACGCACCGGCCGGTCTGGGCGAGGCCATGCGCTATGCGGTGCTGGACGGCGGCAAGCGCCTGCGCCCGCTGCTGGTACTGGCCGCCTGCCAGGCCGTGGGAGGGCAGCCCGAGGCGGCCTTGCGTGCCGCCTGCGCGGTGGAGCTGATCCACGCCTACTCGCTGGTGCATGACGACATGCCCTGCATGGACAACGACGTGATGCGTCGCGGCAAGCCCACGGTGCATGTGCGTTTTGGCGAGGCCCGCGCGCTGCTGGCGGGCGATGCGCTGCAGGCGCTGGCCTTTGAGCTGCTCACGCCCGATGACGGCGTGGCCCCCGCCATGCAGGCGCAGCTGTGCCGCGAGCTGGCCCGGGCCGCCGGTGCTGACGGTATGGCCGGCGGGCAGGCCATCGATCTGGCCAGCGTGGGCTTGCAGCTGTCGGAAGACCAGTTGCGCCAGATGCACCGCCTCAAGACCGGCGCGCTGCTGCAGGCCAGCGTGGTGATGGGCGCGGCCTGTGGCCAGCCGTCAGAGGCTGCGCTACGGGCGCTGACCGACTACGGGGCGGCGATGGGGCTGGCTTTCCAGGTGGTCGATGATGTGCTGGATGTCACCCAGGATTCGGCCACGCTGGGCAAGACCGCCGGCAAGGATGCTGCCAGTGACAAGCCCACCTATGTCTCGCTGATGGGGCTGCAGGCTGCCCGGGCCTATGCCGATGCGCTGCATGCCCAGGCGCTGCAGGCACTGGCGGCCAGCGGCTTGACGGACGCGCGGGCCCTGGCGGCGTTGGCTGACATGGTGGTGCGCCGGTCGCATTGATGACGGTCCCAGGGCTGCGCAGGGCGGGGCGGGTGCTTTTTATGTGTCAAACTGGCCTGATGCGCTTGTTTATCAAGCGCTGGAAGCTACAAAAAATATAGCAAATGTCCATGACAAACTATCCACTGCTTGAGCGCGTGAACGACCCCGCTGACCTTCGCCGGCTGCCCCGTGCCGAACTCAAGACCCTGGCAGCCGAACTGCGCGCTTTCGTGCTGGAGAGCGTCTCCAGGACCGGCGGGCACCTGTCGTCCAACCTGGGCACGGTGGAGCTGACCGTGGCGCTGCATGCCGTGTTCGACACCCCGCGTGACCGGCTGGTGTGGGACGTGGGCCACCAGACCTACCCGCACAAGATATTGACCGGCCGGCGCGAGCGCATGCCCACGCTGCGCCAGCTGGGCGGCCTGTCGGGCTTTCCGCAGCGCGCCGAGAGCGAATACGACACCTTCGGCACGGCGCACTCGTCCACCAGCATCTCGGCGGCGCTTGGCATGGCGCTGGCGGCCAAGCAAAAAGGCGATGACCGCCGGGCCATCGCCATCATTGGCGATGGCGCCATGACCGCCGGCATGGCCTTCGAGGCGCTGAACAACGCCGGCGTGGCCGACGCGGATTTGCTGGTCATCCTGAACGACAACGACATGAGCATCAGCCCGCCCGTGGGCGCGCTGAACCGCTACCTGGCGCAGCTGATGAGCGGGCAGTTCTACGCCAAGGCGCGCGACGTGGGCAAGAGTGTGCTCAAGAATGCGCCGCCGCTGCTGGAGCTGGCCAAGCGCCTGGAGCAGCAGGCCAAGGGCATGGTGGTGCCGGCCACGCTGTTCGAGAAGTTTGGCTTCAACTACATCGGGCCGATCGACGGGCACGACCTGGACTCGCTCATCCCCACGCTGGAGAACATCAAGGGCCTGAAAGGGCCGCAATTCCTGCATGTGGTCACCAAAAAGGGCCAGGGCTACAAGCTGGCCGAGGCCGACCCCGTGGCCTACCACGGCCCGGGCAAGTTCGACCCGCGCGTGGGCCTGGTCAAGCCGGCCACGCCGCCCAAGCAGACCTTCACCCAGGTGTTCGGACAGTGGCTGTGCGACATGGCGGACAAGGACACGCGCCTGGTGGGCATCACGCCTGCCATGCGTGAAGGCTCGGGCATGGTCGAGTTCCACCAGCGCTTTCCCGACCGCTACTACGACGTGGGCATTGCCGAGCAGCATGCCGTCACCTTTGCCGCAGGCATGGCCTGCGAGGGCGTGAAGCCCGTGGTGGCGATCTACTCCACCTTTTTGCAGCGTGCCTACGACCAGCTGATCCACGACGTGGCTTTGCAAAACCTGCCCGTGGTGTTTGCGCTGGACCGCGCGGGGCTGGTGGGGGCCGACGGCGCCACGCACGCGGGCGCCTACGACATCGCCTTCGTGCGCTGCATCCCCCACATGAGCATGGCCTGCCCGGCAGACGAGCGCGAATGCCGCCAACTGCTCACCACCGCCTACGAGCAGGATCACCCCGTGGCCGTGCGCTACCCGCGCGGCGCTGGCGTGGGCGTAGCGCCACTGCCGGGCCTGGAGGGGCTGCCCTTCGGCAAGGGCGAGGTGCGCCGCACGGGGCAGCGAATTGCCATCCTGGCTTTCGGCACGCTGCTGTATCCGGCGCTGCAGGCGGCCCAGGCGCTGGATGCCACGGTGGTCAACATGCGCTGGGTCAAGCCGCTGGATCTTGCGCTGCTGCTGCAGGTGGCAGCGGGGCATGAGGCGCTGGTGACGGTGGAAGAGGGCTGCATCATGGGCGGTGCGGGCAGCGCCGTGGCCGAGGCGCTGGCGGCCGCCGGACTGCAGCGTCCGTTGCTGCAGTTGGGCCTGCCGGATGTGTTCATCGAGCATGGCGACCCGGCCAAATTGCTGGCTCTGCAGGGGCTGGATGCCGCGGGTATCGAGCGCTCGATCACCGAGCGTTTTGGCCAGCAGGTGCGCGGGCAGCAGGCGCGGGCCGCCGCCTAGGATCGAAAACGCGCCTCGAGGGCGATGGACGCCACGAAACCGCGGTGCCTGCAACGCCGGGCTGCACGCATGCTGGCGCTCTCAGTGCAACCCCGGTGGCCACGCCGGCACCCGGATTTTTACAATCGTTGACCTGTCTTTGTTGTGGCCCGGCGGGGCGTACACTCGAACAGGTTATTTTTGCTTCATCACTTCGGAGAATTTGCCCATGGATCGTCGCTCAATCATCAAGCAGGCCGGTTTGGCTGGTGTGCTCGCCGCCGGTGTTGCACCCGCAGTTCATGCCCAGGCCGCCGTTCGCTGGCGCCTCGCCTCCAGCTTCCCCAAGTCGCTGGACACGATCTTTGGCAGCGCAGAAAAAATGTCCCAGCTGGTCAAGGCCATGTCGGGCGGCAAGTTTGAAATCTCGGTGCACCCCGCTGGCGAGCTGATGCCTGCTTTTGGCGTGGTGGATGCGCTGCAGGGCGACACCATCGACATGGCGCAGACGGCCGCTTACTACTTCACCGGCAAGGATCCCGTCTTTGCCTTCAGCTGCGCCGTGCCCTTTGGCCTGACTACGCTGCAAATGGCTGCCTGGAAGGACTACGGCAACGGCCGCAAGTACCTGGATGCTTTCTTCGAGAAATACAACTTCAAGACCGCCAGCGCCGGCAACACCACCACCCAGATGGGTGGCTGGTATCGCAAGGAAATCAAGACCGTGGCCGACCTCAAGGGCCTGAAGATGCGCCTGGGCGGCGGCGTGTTCGGCGAAGCCATGGCCAAGCTGGGCGTGGTGTCGCAGAACATGCCGGCTGGTGACGTGTACCAGGCGCTGGAAAAGGGCACGCTGGACGCCGTGGAGTTCGTCGGCCCCTATGACGATGAAAAGCTGGGCTTCAACAAGGTGGCGCCTTATTACTACTACCCGGGCTGGTGGGAAGGTTCTGCCGACCTGGAGTTCTTCATCAACATCAAGAAGTACAACGCCCTGTCGGCAGAGAACAAGGCCATCCTGGACGCCGCCACCCGCGTGGCCGCTGCCGACATGACTTCCAAGTACCAGGTCTTCAACCCACGCGCCATCAAGAACCTGGTGGCCAACAAGACGCAGCTCAGGGCGTTCCCCAAGGCCATCATGGACGCTGGCTTCAAGGCCTCGATGGAAGTGTTTGCCGAGCACGAGGCCAAGTCGCCCGAGTTCAAGAAGATCCACCAGGACATGCGTGCTTTCCAGCGCGACCAGATTCTGTGGAACCGCTTCTCGGAGTTCCCGTTCAACCAGTACATGAACGGCGTGAAGATCTGATAGCGCAGCAGGCCGCCCGCAAGGCGGCCGCCGTCGGCCCTCTGGCCATCCCACAAGCCGCAGTTTCTGCGGCTTTTTTGTTGCCTGCTCCGCTTGTTGCGGCCAAGAAAAAGCCCCGGTGAACCGGGGCTTTCAGGGCAAGGCGAAGGCGCGCGGACGTTTATTTGTTGCCCGTGCCCAGGGCGTCTTGCAACGCCTTGGCGGGGTCGTCAGAGCCATAACCCCCGTCATCCGGTGCGGATGCGCCGTCTGCGGGTGCCGGCTGTGCACCTTCGGCAGGCTGGGTGGCGAAGGGGTCGTTGGTCGCAGCGCCGTAGCCCTGTTCTTTGTAGCCCTGCTCGTTTTTCAGCGCATCCATCATCTGTGCGCCTACGGCTTCCATGTTCACTTCCACCTTCTTATCCAGGCTGCCTGTCACCAGCGATGGGAAGGCGATCAGCATGCTGACCATGATGAGCTGGATGAGCACGAAGGGAATCGCGCCTTTGTAGATCTGCATGGTGGTCACGGGCTGGATCACCTTGTGCGTCACGCGGTCCACGTAAGGCTTGTCCGGGGCCACCGAGCGCAGGAAGAACAGGGCGAAGCCGAAGGGCGGGTGCATGAACGAGGTTTGCATGTTCATGGCCAGCAGCACGCCGAACCAGATCAGGTCGATGCCCAGCTTGTCGGCAACAGGCCCCAGCAGCGGCACGACGATGAAGGACAGCTCGAAATAGTCGAGGAAGAACGCCAGGAAGAAGATCATGAGGTTCACCACGATCAGAAAGCCGATTTGGCCGCCGGGCAGGCTGGCCAGCAGGTGTTCCACCCACTTCGGGCCGTCGGCTGCCTGGAACACCAGGCTGAAGGTGGTGGCGCCGATCATGATGAACATCACGAAGCTGGCCAGACGTGTAGTGGCGCCCAGTGCCTGCTTGAGCAAAGGCATGTCCAGCCGCTTGCGCGCAAAACCCAGAACCAGCGCTGCCATGGCACCCATGGCGCCACCCTCGGTGGGCGTAGCAATGCCCAGAAAGATGGTGCCCAGCACCAGGAAAATCAGCAGCAGTGGCGGGATCAGCACAAAAGTCACGCGCTCGGCCAGGCGCGACAGCAGGCCCAGCTTCAGCACGCGGTTGATGCTGGCGATCACGAAGGCGATGAAGGTGCCGCCGCACATGGCAGTGACGACTTTCTCGTCCGTCGGCACGTCCAGCACTTCGGTGCCAGTCCACCAGGTGTGCACGTCGGCCATGTGGGTGGCCAGGAAAATGGATGCGGCCGTGGAGATCGCCATCACCACGGCCAGCGAGGTGTAGCCCCAGCCGCCGTCGTCTTCCCGATAGACGCGTGCCTCGGGCGGCAGTGCAGGAACGGACTGGGGTTTGAAGATGGCCAGGATGACCACCCACAGCACATACAGACCCACCAGCATGAAGGCGGGCACGAAGGCGCCCTTGTACATCTCGCCTACGCTGCGGCCGAGCTGGTCGGCCATCAAGATCAGCACCAGCGAGGGCGGAATGATCTGGGCCAGCGTGCCGGATGCGGCAATCACGCCGCTGGCCAGGCGCCGGTCATAGCCGTAGCGCAGCATGATGGGCAGCGAGATCAGGCCCATCGAGATGACCGACGCGGCCACCACGCCCGTGGTGGCCGCCAGCAGCGCGCCCACGAAGATCACGGCCAGCGCCAGGCCGCCGCGCATCGGGCCGAACACCTGGCCCACGGTATCCAGCAAGTCCTCGGCCATGCCGCTGCGTTCCATGATCAAGCCCATCAGGGTGAAGAACGGAACCGCCAGCAGCGTATCGTTGGCCATGATGCCAATCAGGCGCTGGGGCAGCCAGGCTATTACCGACGAGGGGAAAACGCCCATCTCGATCCCCAGCAGGCCAAACAGCAGGCCGCAAGCGCCCAGGCTGAAGGCGACGGGAAAACCCAGCAGCAGAAAAATGATCAACCCCCCGAACATGATGGGGGCGAAGTTGGTAGCGATGAATTCCATGAGAGATGCGCTCCTGCGGGTTATTCAATGAGGTGCCGCAGTGGCGGGCTTTTTGGCTTCTTCGGCGGCACGCAGCGCCTCCATCAGTTCTTCTTCGGCGCTCTTGTCCACCAGCTTGCCCATGGGGTCGGGGCCCTTGCCGGCCAGGAAGGCAATGCGCTTGATGAGCTCGGACCAGCCCTGCAGCATCAGCAGCGTGATGCCCACCGGAATGGCCGCCCAGACAGGCCAGCGGATCAGGCCGCCGGGGTTGCCCGACATTTCAGCGGACTGGTACTTTTGAATGAGCTCGGGCATGGACAGCACCAGGATGGTGATGCACAGCGGCGTCAGGAAGAAAGCAAAGCCGATGATGTCGATCCACACTTGGGCTTTTTTGGACAGGCGGCTGTTGAGTACGTCGATGCGCACGTGCTCACGGTGCAGCAAGGTGTAGCCCGCGGCGATCAGAAAAGACCAGGCAAACAGATACCACTGCACTTCGAGGAAAGCATTGGAGCTGGTGTCGAACGCCTTGCGCACGATGGCATTGGCGGCACTGATGAAGGTCGCGGCAAAGATGAGCCAGATGGAATATTTGCCGACGAACGCGTTAAGCCTGTCGATGGCACGCGACAGTGAAAGTAAAGCCTGCATGGAGTCTCCAAGAAGAGGGCTGGTTGCGCATGCCTGGCAGCACGCGAGAGGGTGATGCGGGCCAGAAACATGCACAGAACGTGGATGCCGCCGCGGACGGCAAGCGCAGGCGCAGTGCCTAGCACACGTTTTTACAAAGACGGCATTTTACGAAGTCGCGGGGCCTTGTGTCGTAACCTGGTGATCTGCAGCCACGTTGGTGGCTGACGCCCGGGTGCCACGAAAACACGCATTCGTCCATGTCTGGACGCTCAATCGCCCATCACCACGCCTTCGCGCCGCGGGTCGGCGCCGCCCAGCCACATGGGCTTGCCGTGCACCTGGCCGCGCGTGATGGCCTGCAGGCCGCTGGTCATGTTCATCTCGCGCACCTCTGCGCCGCGCGCGCGCAGGCTCTCCAGCGTGGCAGGGGTGAAGCGCTTTTCTTCCAGCAGGGTGGGGCCGTTGAGGTTGCCGAAGTTGGGCAGGTCGATGGCCTGCTGCGGCGTCAGGCCCCAGTTGAAAATGCCATGGAGCGTCTTGGCGGTGTAGTGGATGATCAGCGCGCCGCCGGGGCTGCCGCCGCTCATCAGCAATTGGCCTGAAGCCTTGTCAAACACCAGCGTGGGCGCCATGGACGAGCGGGGTCGCTTGCCCGGCTCCACCCGGTTGGCGATGGGGCGGCCTTGGGCATCTCGCGGTGCAAAGCTGAAGTCGGTCAGCTCGTTGTTGAGCAGAAAACCGCCGCTGCGCGCGCTGCTGGTGCTGATCATCTGGCGCGAGCCGAACTGGTCTTCGATGGTGGTCGTCATGGCGACAGCGTTACCCCGCGCATCGACCACGCTGATGTGGCTGGTGCCGAACTCTGGCTGGTCTGGCATGGGGGCCATGCCGGTCTGCACGCCGCCGGGCGTACCGGGCTGGGCCACCTTCATGCTGTGCGGCCCGATGAGGAGCGCGCGGCTGGCGAGGTAGGCGGGGTCCAGCAGGCTCATCCAGGTGCCGGCCGGCGGGCGCACAAAGTCCGGGTCTGCCACGTACTGGGCGCGGTCGGCAAACGCCAGGCGCGCTGCCTCGTTGTACAGATAAAGCCAATCGGCACTGGGCGCGGGGCCCTGGGGGCCGTCTTGCAATGCCAGGGCCGAGGCGCCGGTGTGGTTCAGGATACCCAGGATTTGCCCCACGGCAATGGCGCCGGAGCTGGGCGGCGGAAAGCCGCAGATGCGCAAATCCCTTGCGCCCGCCTGGTGGTCAAAGCACAGGGCGTCGCGTTTCTTGGGCTGGTAGCCTGACAAGTCGGCCAGGGCAAGGCGCCCCGGGTTGATGGGGTGGCTCTGGACTTTGGCAACGATGGCCTGGGCTACATCTCCCTCCAGCAACGCCCTGGAGCCATCCTTGGCAATGGCGCGCAGCACGACTGCCAGCTCGGGATTGCGCAGCGTGTGGCCCACCGGCCAGGGTTTGCCGTCGGGGTCAAAAAAATAGGCGCGCGCCACTGGGTCTTGGGCCAGAAATTTTTCGTTGGACAGCAACGCATTCAGGCGTGCGCTGACGTTGAAGCCTTGCTCGGCAAGTTGGATGGCGGGCTGAAACAGTGCCGCCCAGGGCAGCGCGCCGTGTTCGCGGTGGGCCTGCTCCAGCATGCGTACCGTGCCCGGCACGCCGACCGAGCGCCCGCCCACCACCGCGTCGTGAAAGGCCAGGGGCTTGCCGTCGGCACCGATGAACAAGTCCGGCGTGGCGGCGGCGGGGGCTGTTTCGCGTCCGTCATAGGCCTCTACCCGGTTGCCCGCGGCATGCAGTAAAAAGGCACCGCCGCCGATGCCGCTGGACTGCGGCTCCACCAGCGTGAGCACCATCTGCACTGCGATGGCTGCATCAATGGCTGATCCGCCGGCCTTGAGCACTTGGTAGCCAGCGTCGGTAGCCAGCGGATTGGCGGCCGCCACGGCAAAGCGCTCGGCGGCCCAGCCGGGTTTATCGGTATGGCCCGATGAGCCCTCGGGCTGCTGGGGTATCTGGTACTGAAGGCGCGTCGGCGCGCTGGAACAGGCGGTCAGCAGCGCTGCGGCTACGCAGGCGGTGAGGGCTGTGAATCGGCCATGGGGCAGGTGGCGGCGCATGGTATGTCCTTGTGGGGGGTGGTCGGGCGATGGTAGTCGCCATCGCGCCAGCGCCCACCGGGGCGAACCATGGGTTGCGCCCAGTGCTTACTTGGCCCAGCTGTCCTTCAACCCGGTGATCTTGTTGAACACCGGATGCGCGGCACTGTGCTCCTTGCGGTCGGCCACAAAGTAGCCGAAGCGCTCAAACTGGAACTTGTCGTCGGGCTGTGCATTGGCCAGAGACGGCTCAACGTAGGCAGTCACCACCTTCAGGCTGTCAGGGTTGAGCAATTCCAGGAAGTCCTTGCCGCCCGCGTCGGGTTGGGCGTCGGTGAACAGGCGGTCGTAAAGGCGCACTTCTGCCTGAACGCAGTCGGCCGCGCCCACCCAGGTAATGGCGGCCTTTACCTTGACGCTGTCTGCACCGGGGGTGCCGCTTTTGGTATCGGGCACCACGGTGGCCAGCACGCGGGTGACGTTGCCACTGGCGTCCTTCTCGCAGCCGGTGCACTCGATGACGTAGCCGCCCTTCAGGCGCACCTTATTACCCGGGAAGAGGCGCTTGTAGCCCTTTGGCGGCACTTCGGCGAAATCCTCGCGCTCAATCCAGACCTCGCAGCCCAGGGTGAAGTGGCGCTCGGGCACGGCCTCGCCTTCGGGCGCATGGGGCAGGGCAGGCAGGCTGCAGGCCTCCAGGTGGCTGTCGCTGCCAAACACCTCGGCCCAGTTGGTCAGTGTGAGCCGCAGCGGATCCAGCACCGCCATGGCGCGGTGGGCCTTGGGTTCCAAGTCTTCGCGCAGGCAGCCCTCCAGCGTGCCGTAGTCGATCCAGCTGTAGTCCTTGGTTACGCCGATGCGCTCGCAGAACATCTGGATGGACGCAGGCGTGTAGCCGCGCCGGCGCAGTCCCACGATGGTGGGCATACGGGGGTCGTCCCAGCCGCTGACGATGCCGTTGTCCACCAGGTGCTTGAGCTTGCGCTTGCTGGTGACGACATAAGTCAGGTTGAGCCGCGCGAACTCATACTGGCGTGGCTGCGGACGGGCGATCAGGCCGCCTTCGCCCAGGCGATCCAGCAGCCAGTCGTAGAACGGGCGCTGGTCTTCAAACTCCAGCGTGCAGATACTGTGGGTGATGCATTCCAGCGCGTCTTCGACCGGGTGCGCGAAGGTGTACATGGGGTAGATGCACCACTGATTGCCAGTGTTGTGGTGCTCGGCATGCTTGATGCGGTAGATGGCCGGGTCGCGCAGGTTGATGTTGGGGCTGGCCATGTCGATGCGCGCGCGCAGCACGGCGGCGCCGTCGGGCAGCTTGCCGTCGCGCATTTCGCGAAATCGCGCCAGGCTCTCTGCCGGTGTGCGGCTGCGGTAGGGGCTATTGACGCCGGGCTTGCCAAAGTCGCCGCGGTTGGCGCGCATTTCCTCGGGCGTCTGCTCGTCCACGTAGGCATGGCCGGCCTCTATGAGGTATTCGGCCGCGCGGTACATGAAGTCGAAGTAGTTGCTGGCGTAGTACAGGTTTTCGCGGCCGTCCGGGTCTTTCCAGTCGAAACCCAGCCATTTCACGGCATCGATGATGCCGTCCACGTATTCCTGGTCTTCTTTTTCGGGGTTGGTATCGTCAAAGCGCAGATGGCACACGCCGCTGTAGTCGCGCGCCAGGCCGAAGTTCAGGCAGATGCTTTTGGCGTGGCCTACGTGCAGGTAACCGTTGGGTTCAGGCGGAAAACGCGTGCGGATGCGGGCCGGATCCAGTGCGCCTGTGGCGTGGTGGGCCGCATCGCCGGGGCTGCCGCCCCAGTGGTTATGGGCATGTTTGCCCTGGGCCAGGTCAGCTTCGATGATCTGGCGCAGGAAGTTGCTGGGCTTGCTGGCGTCTGCGGAGGTATTTTTGTCTGCGAGGGTGCTCATGCGCGGGATTTTAGGCGGCATGCGCCGGTGGGCCCGGCATGCCGCGACCCGGCGAGGTCGCGCCGCGCTGCCGCACGCAGACTACCCACGGTTACTCATGGACACCGACGGTGGTACGTCCGGAAACAAGCTGAACACTGGTTCATGCCATCCTTTCAGGCATGTGGCGCGTTAGGGTGTCATTACTTTCTGGCGCATTCGTTGAGAGGCGCTTTTCAAGGCCCGGGCATGTCCGGCGCCCAGTCAAAGGAGATTTTCATGACCCGACATCGCTCTTGGTTTGCTTCGGCAGCATCCGTCGGTATGGCGCTGGCCCTCTTTGTGGGCGCTGGCAGCGCGCAGGCGCGTAGCGACGTGTATTGGTCCGTCGGCGTGGGGGTACCCGGCGTCGTCGTGGGGGTGGGCAATGCCGCGCCGGTGTACTACGCCCCGCCGGCCCCGGTGTATTACGCACCGCCGCCCGTGGTGTATGCGCCACCGGTGTACCGCGCGCCGCGTCCCGTGTATTACGCGCCTCCGGCGGTGGTGGCGCCGCATCCCGGGTATTACAGGGACAGGAGTCACGCCCACGGTCACCGGCATGGGCACGGCTACCGTCACCAGAATCACTACCGGGGCCATCGCGATTGGCGCTGACGGCAGCACCGCACGGTAGCCATTGCATCGGGGCGGGGCCGCGATAATGCGCGCTCGCGGGTCCGCTCCGACGGGCACAACCGCGCCACGAGCCCATGTCCAAAACTGTTTACGTTCTCAACGGCCCCAATCTCAACCTGCTAGGCACGCGTGAGCCGCAGGTGTATGGCTCCCAGACACTCGCCGATGTGGAGCAGCTGTGCGCCGCCGCCTGCGCGCGCCACGGCCTGGCGCTGGTGTTTCGTCAGAGCAACCACGAAGGCGCCCTGGTGGACTGGATCCACGAGGCCGGGCGCCTGCACGCAGCCGGCCAGCTGGCGGGGGTGGTGGTCAACGCGGGCGCCTACACGCACACCAGCGTGGCGCTGCTGGATGCCGTCAAGGGCACGGGCGTGCCGCTGGTAGAGCTGCACATCAGCAACGTGCATGCGCGCGAGAGCTTTCGCCACCACTCCTACCTGGCCAGCGCCGCCCGTGCGGTGATGTGCGGTTTTGGCGTGCAGGGCTACGCCCTGGCCATCGACGGGCTGGCGCAGTGGTGATCGCGCAGGAACAATTGCAGACGCAGGTACGGGCAAAGTTGCAGGCCCAGACGCTCGCCGCCTTGCCCTTGCCGCCCGAAGTGCAGGTCCTGCAGCAGAAGGCGCGGCGCGAGGGCACGCCCTGCGGCGCCGGCGATACCGTCTGGCATGTCTGGGGCGCACCGCGCGATGGCGTGCCGCCGCTGGTGCTGCTGCACGGCGGCAGCGGCAGTTGGACGCACTGGGTGCGCAACATCGATGATCTGGCGGCCGCAGGTCGCGAGGTTTGGATTCCTGACTTGCCCGGCTTTGGCGACTCCGCATCGCCCGCCGTGGGTGGTGACGCCGACGCCCTGGTGGAGCCGCTGGCGGACGGCATGCGCATGCTCTTTGGCACGCGCCCGTGCGACCTGGTGGGTTTTTCTTTTGGGGGCCTCACGGCTGGCCTGCTGCTGGCGGCTCACCCCAAGCTGGCGCGCCAGCTGGTGCTGGTGGGCGCTCCGGCTATGGGCGTGGTGCCCCAGCGGCAGTTCGAACTCAAGGCCTGGCGCCACCTGCCCGAAGACGCCCAGATGGCAGCGCACCGCTACAACCTGGCGGCCTTGATGCTCAAGGACGCAGCCCTGATTGACGACCTGGGCGGCCTGGCACTGGGCACCCATGTCGCCAACGTGGTGCGCGACCGCATGCCGCGCCGCCGCCTGGCGCACACCGACGCGCTGGCCCGTGCCCTGCCGCAGGTGCACTGCCCCGTGCATGCCATCTACGGCCGCGCCGATGCGCTGTACAAGGAGTGGATCGGTGCGCTGGAAGGCGCCTATGCCGGCGCGGCGCCGGATTTCCGGGGCATGGAGCTGATCGAGGACGCGGGTCACTGGGTGCAGTTCGAGCGTCCGCAGGCCTTCATGCAGGCGCTGCAAGCGGCATTGCAGGCAGGGGCAGGCACTGCCTGAGCGGGGGCATGAACCTGCCACAGCGCACCGCTGTTGTGCCAGTCAACCCTGCAGAGGTTGAACTTACCGCCATGCGTGCGCAGGGTGCGGGCGGCCAGAACGTGAACAAGGTGTCGAGCGCCGTGCACCTGCGGTTTGACATCGCTGCATCGTCCCTGCCCGAGGATGTGAAGCAGCGCCTGCTGGCTCTGCCCGACAGCCGCCTGACCCGTCAAGGGGTGCTGGTCATCAAGGCCCAGCAGTACCGCACACAGGAGGCCAACCGTCTGGACGCGCTGGCCCGCCTGCAGGCGCTGGTGGACAGCGTGGCCCGCCCGCCGCGGGTGCGCCGCGCCACACGCCCCACGCTGGGCTCTAAGTTGCGGCGGCTCGAATCCAAGAGCCAGCGGTCCGCCACCAAAGCGCTGCGCGGCAGGCCCGCGCACGCCGACTGAAGTTTTTCTTGACTGTTTTTTGTTATCGCCATGCTGGATCTGCCTCTTGCCTATCTTCACCGCCCCGCTGGGGCGGGCGTTTCCCCACCTTGGCTGCTGGTGTTGATGCACGGCGTTGGCAGCAACGAGCAAGACCTGTTCGGCCTGGCGCCCTACGTGCCTGCGCCGTTTCATGTGCTGAGCCTGCGCGCGCCCTACCGCATGGGGCCCACCGCCAATGCCTGGTTCGACTTTTCCGTGGCGCCAGATGGCACCCGCAGCATCAACGAACCACAAGAAATCCGCAGTCGCGCGCTGGTAGGGCAGACTGTGGATGCCGCGGCGCGCCAGCTGGGTATTCCGGCAGCGCGCGTGGTGGCGGGCGGCTTTAGCCAGGGCGGCATCATGGCGCTGACCCTGCTGCTCACGCGGCCCGAACTGCTGCGCGCCAGCATGGTCTGGCACAGCCGACTGCTGGCGCAGGCGCTGGCCCACGCCGCGCCCGCCACGGCACTGACTGGCCGCCAGTTGTGGGTGAGCCACGGCGTGCAGGACAACGTGATCCCTCTGCCCAATGCGCACGCCATTCGCGACCACGCAAGAGCCTTGCCGCTGACGCTGACCTACCGTGAATATCCGGGCATGCACGAGATCCGCCCCGAAGAACTGCGCGACAGCATGGCCTGGCTGCAGGGGCTGACCGCCGCACCTGCTGCTGACTGACGGCGCTGGCGGCGGCTGGCGCGTACAGGATTACGGGTGCGCTGGCCGCTGAAAGAACGCATCCAGCACCGGCGCCAGCGCGGGGAGCTCCTGGGCGAAACGCTCGCGGTGCACAAAATAGGCTTCGCAGGCCACGGCAAAAAACTCCGCTGGCGCCGTGGCTCCGTAGGCATCCAGCCAGGGCCACTGGCCGCCAAAACGCTCGGCAATGATGACCTGCTCGCGAAACTGTTCGTACGCCGGTTCCCAGGCGGCGCGCCAGGCAGCATGGGCGGCGCGGGCGCTCGTCGTGCCCATGAAGCCGCCAGGCAGGGGCGGACAGCCGTCGGCAGGGCCGTTTTTCATGTCGATCTTGTGCACGAACTCGTGGATCACCACGCTGGTGGCGTCCCGGTGGCCGCCCTGGCTGGCCTGGCCGGCGCCGTCCACGGCAGGCCAGGACAGCATGACGGGGCCGCGCTCCATGGCCTCGCCCAGCAGCACCTCGTGGTAGTGATGCACCACACCGGCCTCGTCCACGGCCTGGCGGCGTGCCACGGCCTCGGCCGGGTGCACCACGATGCCCACGAAGTCGTCATACCAGTCCAGCGCACGCGCGGGTGCGCCCCAGTGCAGCAGCGGCAGGCAGGCCTGCGCGGCAATCGATACGGCCATGGCGTCGGTCACCACCAGGCCGTGCGCGCCGGTGAATTGCTTGCGCTGCAGAAACAGCGCGGCCAGGGCGCGCAGCTTGGCCTGGTCGTGCAGCGGCAGGCGGGCCAGAAAAGCATGGCGCTGGAGGATCTGCAGCCACAGGCTCGCAGAAATGTCGGGCACGGGGGCGACCCGTGCGTGCAGGCGCCGGGCCAGGTGGACAAGAGGGCGGAACAAGGCAAGGAGGGCAAGGAAGGCAGGGGGCATGCCGCTATGTGGGCGCAAGCGGCAGGCGTTGCAAGCCCTGGGACGTCAGGCGCAGCACCCCGGCACGCGGCGGCGCGGCGGCCAGATCCCAGTCGGTCAGCACATGGCGCGTCAGGCCGGGCGCCAGCACATGGTCGGCCGGCAGGTGGGTGTGGCCGTGGATCAGCGCCTGGGCCTGTGCTGAATGCAGCCACTGTACGGCGGCGGCGGCATCCACATCGGCATAGACCGCCGTACCGGCCTGCTTGCGTGCCTCGCTCTCGCTGCGGGCGCTGCGGCCTTGCGCGCGGCGCTCGTGCAGCGGGCGCGCCAGCAACTGGGCCTGCCAATGTGGGTCGCGCGCCAGGGCGCGAAAGCGCTGGTAATCCACGTCGCCAAGGCACAGCGCATCACCGTGCGACAGCAGCCAGCGCCGGCCCGCAAACGTGAGCACCGTGGGGTCGGCCAGCACGGCAATGCCGGTGCGGCCCGTGAAGCCCTTGCCCACCAGAAAGTCGCGGTTGCCGTGCATGAAGTACAGCGGCCTGGTGTGCGCCGCGCGCGAGAGCCAGTCGCAGCACGCGCCTTCAAAGCTGCCTGGTTCGGTGATGGCGTCGTCGCCCACCCACACCTCGAACAGGTCGCCCAGCAGGAACACCGCGTCGGCGGGCGTGGTGTCCAGGTACTGCCGCAGGGCCTGCACCGTGGCGGGCTGGCTTGGTTCGAGGTGCAGATCCGACAAAAAATCGACCGCGCGCCACGTGGCTGGCGCGGCCAGCTCGGCCATGGCTGGCAGGGCTTGCGGCATGCACGCGGTCATCGCGGCTGGTTACAGCGCCACGGCCTTGTCGATCACCACGGCGTCAAAGGGCACGTCGTCGTGGAAGCCCTTGCGCGTGGTGCGCACCTTCTTGATGGCATCGACCACGTCTTCGCCCTTGACCACTTTGCCAAACACGGCGTAGCCCCAGCCCTGGCCGGTCGGCGCGGTGTGGTTCAGGAAGGCGTTGTCCACCGTGTTGATGAAGAACTGGGCGGTGGCGCTGTGCGGGTCGCCGGTGCGGGCCATGGCGATGGTGTATTTGTCGTTCTTCAGGCCATTGGAGGCTTCGTTTTCGATGGGCTCGTCGGTGGTCTTTTGCTTCATGTCGGCCGTGAAGCCGCCGCCCTGGATCATGAAGTTCTTGATCACGCGGTGGAAGATGGTGCCGTCGTAATGGCCCTTGTTCACATAGTTCAGAAAGTTGGCGGTGGACTTGGGCGCGTTCACGGCGTCCAGCTCCAGGGTGATGACGCCCTGGGTGGCGGTTTCGGCGACGTTGATGGTGACGTGCAGTTCGACTTGCGGGTTGCTCATGGAAGGTGTCCTTTTGGTGGGGTATTGCAGGGTTACTTGACCAGGGTTGCAGACTGGATGACCACGGGCGTGGTGGGTACGTTCTGGTGCATGCCGCGGTTGCCGGTGGCAACGGCTTTGATCTTGTCCACCACGGCCGCGCCGTCGATCACTTTGCCGAAGACCGCGTAGCCGTGGCCGTCCGGCTGGGGTGCATTGAGGTTGGCGTTGTCCGCCACGTTGATGAAGAACTGCGACGTGGCCGAATTCGGGTTGGCCGTGCGCGCCATGGCAATGGTGTATTTGTCGTTCTTCAGGCCGTTGGCGGCTTCCAGCGGGATCGGCGCCGTGGTGGGTTTTTGCTGCATATCGGCGGTGAAGCCGCCGCCCTGGATCATGAAGCCGTTGATCACGCGGTGAAAGATGGTGCCGTCGTAATGCTTGTCAGCCACGTAGGCCAGAAAGTTCTCGACCGTCCTGGGTGCCTTGACCGGGTCCAGCTGCACCACGATATCGCCCATGCTGGTCGCCAGTTTGACCTTGGTCGCAGTGCCGGTTGTTTGGGCTGGTGCTATCGTAGTAATAGCTGCTAGCGCAATTCCAGCAAGCGCTAGAGCCGTGTTTCGTCTTGAAATCATGAGTGGGTTCCTTTGTCATGAAAGGCCTGCGGCCATGCGTGCCGCGGCTTGCGTGCGCCGGGTTACAGCCGGTCTTGGACGTCGCCGGGGCAGGGCGGCGTCAACGGCTGGCTGGGGCGGCGGCCTTGGGGGCCGCGGGCTTGGCCGTGGCAGCAAACAACTCGCGCAGCAGCTTGAGCTTGGGCGCCACCGACGTGGCGACGGCCTTGTCCAGCTGCTGAGCCCGCAAGTAGGACTGGCCGGCCAGCTTGGCATGGATGTCGCCCAGGTTCTCGTGCGCGGTGGCGTAGTCGGGCTTGGTGCGCACCGCCATCTCGAGTGCCGTGCGGGCTTTCTCCAGCTGGTTCTGGCTGGCGTAGAGCACGGCCAGATTGTTGTAGGGCTCGGGCAGCTCTGGGTATTCCTCGGTCAGCTTGGTGAAGACCTCGATGGCCTCGGCGTGTTTGCCAGAGTCCGTCAGCGCCACGCCGCGCAAAAAGCGCAGCTGCGGGTCGCGCGGCGCGGTGGTCAGGCGCTGATCCAGCTGCGCAGCCGCCTCGGCAGGTTTGCCCTGCTGGATGAGGCGGGCAATGTCCGCGTACTCGTCCGCCTGGGCCCAGGAGGCTGCAAGCAGCGCCACGGTGGCGGCAAGCAGGTGCAGGCAGCGGAAGGCGGGTCGGCGTGCAGGTGTCATGGACGGCGGGGGGGTAGAGAGACTGGGCAGCGCGGCGGGGATGCGGCGCGGGCTTATACTGCCGGCCATTGTAGCGGAGGGGGGTGTCGTGCCGGCCCACCGCCCCGGCGTCAAGCCGGTTCCTAGCACCACGCCCCGAGTCATCGCACGCCGCACGCAGCCCCGTTGGGGCCCGCTGTCCCTGGCACCTCACCGATTTCCCGAATCCGTCATCCATGAGCTTGCGCATCTACAACACGCTGTCGCGTGCACTGGAGGAATTTTCCCCGCTCCAACCTGGTCAGGTACGCATGTATGTGTGCGGCATGACGGTGTATGACCTGTGCCACCTCGGCCACGCGCGATCCATGATTGCCTTTGACATAGTGCAGCGCTGGCTGCGCGCATCGGGCCTGGCCGTGACTTATGTGCGCAACATCACCGATATTGACGACAAGATCATCAAGCGCGCAGTGGAGAACGGCGAGACCATCCGTAGCTTGACCGACCGCATGATTGACGCGCTGCACCAGGACGCCGACGCGCTGGGCATCGAACGCCCCACGCACGAGCCGCGCGCCACCGAATACGTGCCGCAAATGCTGGACATGATCGGCACGCTGCAGGGCAGGGGCCTGGCCTATCAGGCCGCCAACGGGGATGTGAACTATGCAGTGCGCAAGTTTGCGGGCTACGGCAAGCTGTCGGGCAAGTCGCTGGATGAGCTCAACGCTGGCGAACGCGTTGCCGTGCAGGACGGCAAGCACGATCCGCTGGACTTTGTGCTGTGGAAGTCCGCCAAGCCCGGCGAGCCAGCCGACGTGAAATGGCCCAGCCCGTTTGGCGAGGGGCGCCCAGGCTGGCATATCGAATGCTCGGCCATGGGCTGTGCGTTGCTGGGCGAGAGCTTTGACATTCATGGCGGCGGGGCCGATCTGCAGTTCCCGCACCACGAAAACGAAATCGCCCAGAGCGAGGGCGCCACGGGCAAGCCTTTCGCCCGCGTGTGGATGCACAACGGCTTCATCAATGTGGACAACGAGAAGATGTCCAAGAGCCTGGGCAACTTCTTCACCATTCGCGACGTGCTCAAAGAGTACGACGCGCAAACCGTGCGCTTCTTCGTGGTGCGCAGCCATTACCGCAGTCCGCTGAATTACAGCAACGTGCATCTGGACGATGCACGCGCCGCGCTCAAGCGTCTGTACACCGCGCTCAGCCTGGTGACGCCCGCGCAGGTTGAGGTGGACTGGACTGACGGCCACGCCGCGCGCTTCAAGGCTGCCATGGATGAAGACTTCGGCACGCCCGAGGCCGTGGCCGTGCTGTTCGAGCTGGCTGGTGAGGTCAACCGCAGCCAGTCAAGCCATGCCGCAGGCTTGCTCAAGGCGCTGGGCGGCTACCTGGGGCTGCTGCAGGGTGATCCGCAGGCCTTCCTGAAAGCGGGCGCGGGGCTGGATGAGTCCGCCATTGCGGCGCAGATTGCCGCGCGCGCGGCAGCCAAGGCAGCGAAGAACTTCGCCGAGGCCGACCGCATCCGCAACGAGTTGCTGGCGCAGGGCATCGTTCTCAAGGACTCTGCCGCGGGCACGTCATGGGAAGCGGCGCAATAAATGTGTTTTGAGTCAAATTGGCTTTTAGCCATTATGGAATAAGCGGTGGCAGCTACTAAAAAAATAGCGGGTGCGGCGCTTCCGATCGTCCAGCCCGGCTACTGGGAAGAGGCCTGCAAACATCTGACCCGCAAAGACCGCGTGATGCGCCGCCTGATTGCGCAGGTGGGCGACGTGTCGGTCAGCCTGCGTGGCGACGCCTTCACCACGCTGGCGCGCTTCATCGTGGGCCAGCAGGTGTCGGTGGCCTCAGCGCAGCGCGTGTGGGATCGCCTGGCCGCGCTACCGATTGCCATGACGCCGCGTGAGGTGCTGAAACTCAAGGTGGACGACATGCGCGCGGCCGGTCTGTCGGCGCGCAAGGTGGAATACCTGGTGGATCTGGCACTGCACTTTGACAGCGGCCGGCTGCATGTCGATGCATGGAACCAGATGGACGATCACGCCATCGCGGCCGAGCTGGTCGCCATCCGCGGCATCAGCCGCTGGACGGCCGACATGTTCCTGATCTTTCATCTGGCGCGGCCCAACGTACTGCCGCTGGATGACGCCACCCTGATCCAGGGCATCAGCCAGCATTATTTTTCGGGCGACCCCGTCAGCCGCAGCGAGGCGCGCGAGGTGGCGCAGGCCTGGCAGCCCTGGTGCAGCGTGGCAAGTTGGTATATTTGGCGCTCGCTCGCCCCCCTGTCGGTGGACTACTGATCAAACGCAGGGCGGCCATAACCGGGCATCGCCCCGAGGAGAAACAAGTTGGCGAAAAAGACCTTTCTGGATTTCGAGCAGCCCATCGCAGAGCTGGAATCCAAAATCGAAGAACTGCGTTACGTGCAAAACGAGAGTGCGGTGGACATCTCCGAAGAGATCGACCAGCTCAGCAAAAAGAGCCAGCAGCTCACCAAGGACATTTACAGCGATCTGAGCCCCTGGCGGATCACGAAAATTGCCCGCCATCCCGAGCGGCCCTACACCCTGGACTACGTGCGCGAGATCTTCACCGACTTCGTGGAGATGCACGGCGACCGCCATTTTGCGGACGATCAGTCCATCGTGGGCGGCCTGGCGCGTTTTAACGGCCACGCCTGCATGGTGCTGGGCCACCAAAAGGGCCGCGACACCAAGGAGCGCGCGGCACGCAACTTCGGCATGAGCCGACCCGAGGGCTATCGCAAGGCGCTGCGCCTGATGAAGACGGCAGAAAAATTCAAGCTGCCCGTCTTCACCTTCGTGGATACGCCTGGCGCCTTCCCCGGCCTGGACGCGGAGGAGCGGGGCCAGTCAGAGGCCATCGGCCGCAACATCTTCGAGATGGCGCAGCTGGAAGTGCCCATCATCACCACCGTGATTGGCGAGGGCGGCTCCGGCGGCGCGCTGGCCATCAGCGTGGCCGATCAGGTCATCATGCTGCAGTACTCGATCTATTCGGTGATCAGCCCCGAGGGATGCGCATCCATCCTCTGGAAGACCAGTGACCGTGCGCAGGACGCGGCCGACGCCATGGGGATCACGGCGCACCGCCTGAAGGCGCTGGGCCTGGTGGACAAGATCGTCAACGAACCCGTGGGCGGCGCTCATCGTGACCACAAGCAGATGGCTGCCTTCTTGAAGCGCGCGCTGGGCGATGCCTATCGCCAGCTGGCCGACCTCAAGCCCAAGGAGCTGCAGGACCGCCGCTATGAGCGCCTGCAAAGCTATGGCCGATTCAATGACACCAAGGCGGACAGCCGTTGAGGCTGCCCCGGCGCCAACCTGACGACGACGGCCCTGCGGGGCCGTTGCGCTTTATGCCACCATCGCGCCCATGACCCAGTCCTTCGACGCAGCCATGCGGGCTTTCGCGCCGCGCCTGCCGCTGGCGGTAGCGTTGAGCGGTGGAGCGGATTCAACGGCGCTGCTGCTGGCTTGCGCACGGCGCTGGCCGGGCCAGGTGCACGCTTTTCACGTGCACCACGGCCTGCAGGCGGCTGCGGACGCATTCGAGCACCATTGCGTGGATCTATGCGCGCGCTTGCAGGTGCCCCTGTCGGTGCAACGGGTGGATGCCCGCCACGCCAGCGGGCAAAGTCCCGAGGACGCCGCTCGCCAAGCGCGTTACAAGGCTTTTGAGGCTCTTGCCCAGCTAAATCAAGCGCGAGCAGCTATCGAATCAATAGCGATTGCGCAGCATGCGGATGACCAGGTCGAGACTTTGCTGCTGGCGCTGTCGCGCGGCGCCGGAGTTGCCGGCCTGGCCGCCATGCCTGCGCAGTGGCAACGTGGTGGCCTGTGCTTCCATCGGCCGCTGCTGCGTGTGGCCGGTGCAGATGTGCGCGCCTGGCTGATATACCAAGGCGAGTGCTGGGTGGAGGATCCCTCCAACGAGGACACGCGCTACACGCGCAATCGCATCCGCCACCAGTTGCTGCCGGCCCTGCAGCAGGCTTTTCCGCAGTTTCGCGACACCTTCGCCCGCAGCTGCGAGCATGCGGCACAGGCCAGCGAATTGCTGCAAGAGCTGGCTGCAGCCGATCTGGCCCAGGTGGGCCAGCCGCCGCGCATCACCGCACTGCGCACCTTGAGCCGCTCCCGCCAGGCCAACGTGCTTCGCCACTGGCTGCGTACCCGCCACGCCACCACACCGGCAGCCGCGCAACTGGGCGCGTTGCTGGATCAGATTGCCGCCTGTACCACGCGCGGGCACGGCATCCACCTCAAGGTGGGCAGCGGATACGCGGTGCGCGAGGCCGATGTACTGCGTTGGTACAATCATCCGGTTTTGGACTTCCTTTCTGCACGGGCCGGCGGCGCGCCAAAACAGATTCAGTAATAGCGCCGCGCATCAGCGTTCCGTCATTCCAGATATTCCATGGCACTGATCGTTCATAAATACGGCGGCACGTCGATGGGCTCCACCGAGCGCATCCGCAACGTTGCCAAGCGCGTGGCCAAGTGGTCGCGGGCCGGCTACCAGATGGTGGTGGTGCCCAGCGCCATGAGTGGCGAAACCAATCGCCTGCTAGGCTTGGCCAAGGAGCTCACGCCCTCGCGCGTCACCTCGGCCTACCACCGTGAGCTCGATATGCTGGCCGCCACGGGCGAGCAGGCCTCGTCGGCACTTCTGGCCATTGCGCTGCAGGCCGAGGGCCTGGAGGCCGTGAGCTACGCCGGCTGGCAAGTGCCCGTACGCACCGACAGCAGCTACACCAAGGCGCGCATCGAGTCCATTGACGACAAGCGCGTGCGCGCCGATCTGGACGCGGGCAAGGTCGTCATCATCACGGGCTTTCAGGGCATTGATGGCGTGGGCAACATCACCACGCTGGGTCGCGGCGGCTCGGACACCTCGGCGGTGGCTATTGCCGCTGCCATGAAGGCCAACGAGTGCCTGATCTACACCGACGTGGATGGCGTGTACACCACCGACCCGCGCGTGGTGCCTGAGGCGCGGCGCCTTGCGACCCTGAGCTTCGAAGAAATGCTGGAGATGGCCAGCCTGGGCAGCAAGGTGCTGCAAATCCGATCGGTGGAGTTCGCCGGCAAGTACAGGGTGCCGCTGCGCGTGCTCTCCAGCTTCACCCCCTGGGACATCGACATCAACGAGGAAGCCAAGTCCGGCACCCTGATCACCTTTGAGGAAGACGAACAAATGGAAAAAGCCGTCGTATCCGGCATCGCTTTCACCCGCGACGAAGCCAAGATTTCCGTGATCGGCGTGCCCGATACGCCCGGTATCGCCTATCAGATTCTGGGTGTTGTGGCCGATGCCAACATTGATGTGGACGTCATCATTCAGAACGTGGGCAAGGAAGGCAAGACCGACTTCAGCTTCACGGTCAATCGCAACGACTACCAGCGCACCATCGACTTGCTCAAGGATAAAGTGTTGCCCAAGCTCGGCGCCGAAGAGGTGTCGGGCGACGCCAAGATCGCCAAGGTTAGCATCGTTGGTATCGGCATGCGCAGCCATGTGGGCGTGGCCAGCAAGATGTTCCGCGCACTCAGCGAAGAGGGCATTAACATCAAGATGATCTCCACGTCCGAGATCAAAACTTCTGTGGTGATCGACGAAAAGTATGTGGAACTGGCCGTGCGCACGCTGCACAAGGCTTTCGAACTGGATCAGGCTACAGCCTGAAACTTCGCCAAAACGGCATGAAAATAAGGCTACAATAGTTGGATTGGAAACGTGACCGAGTGGCCGAAGGTGCTCCCCTGCTAAGGGAGTATGGGGTGTAGAGCCTCATCGAGGGTTCGAATCCCTCCGTTTCCGCCAAGCCAATAAAATCAACAACTTACAAGCTTTTCGAAGCGCTCGTGAGTTGCTGATGATAGCGAAAGCTGGTTGAAAAAAGCCACCAAAACCCACCTTCTGGTGGTTTTCTGGTGGTTTTTTTTCGTTCTGACCCCGATGACCCCAACCCAGGTTTTGGCCTATTTGCAGGGGATGTTTCCCGACCGGCTGGTCCTTTATGCCGAGGATCTGGCCCAGGTGTTGGGCAAAAGCCGCAAAGCTGTGACCCACCTGCTCAGCCAGGACGACCTGCCGTTCAAGGTCAAACGCCTGGGGTCAGAGCGTTGCATCGATATTTTTCAGGTGGCCGAGTGGTTGGCCAGCGATGCGGATGTGGCCGAAGTGGTGTCGGCCCCGTCCTTGGCTACCTCCGTGGGTGGCGCCCCAATGGCTTTATCCGCCCCCGCCAGCCCAAAAAACCACCAAACAGCCACCAGCCCCACCTCTCAACCGGAGCCTGTCCCCGACCCTGCTGCCGAAGTGGCCGACTACGGGTTGATGGGCAAGCGCATCCTCGAGATGCGCCATGATTACCAGAGGCGATTCGTGGCCCAGGTCTTGGCGTGGGAGGGTGACGAGCAAATGTTCATGCAGGACCTGGTCACACACCTGTGCATGGGTCCCAGCTTGCCTGTCGAGTCTTTCGAACTCGTCTGCGCCTGGATGCGATGGGTCGGTGCGGGTTACGAGCGAAAGGAAGAGGTTGTGGTGGTGCCGGACGAAGAGTCGGTGCGCGAAGCCTTGCCTTTGCTGCTGCGCAAGGTCTCTGCGGTGCCCAAGGACGTTGTCGACGTCCGTGTGCGGCACGCAGGTCGGGAGGTCTTCCGGTTGGTGCGCAACCTCGATGAGACAGACGTATTGTTGGATGACTACAAGTTCAGTCCATTTTGACCGCGAGGCGTACCTGTTTGCTCAACCTTGGCAGTCGAATGGGCCTCAAGAGCAATCCGAATCAAGCAGCCAGCCAAGCTGCCTTGCATCTCATCTGCGCCGGCCGGCATCTATCCATCGCTGTGTCATGCCTCGAGCAAGGTTGTAGCGAGCGCAGTTGTGCTGCTCCAATTGGTCGAGTTCGGTGTTGGCGATGAGGCGTAGAGCCACGCTGTCAGCGACATCGATGTGTACCTCGGAAAATGCTGCATCCAGCGTTCGTCCATGGAACACTACGAACTGCATCAGCTCGTTCAAGGTCTGTCGGTACTTCGTCCGAATCGGGTCCGGCGCTGCAACAGAGGCGCGTAGCACGCTGTACTTCTGAATCGAACGGCGGTAGATGAACTCGAACAAGTCCACCGCCGCAGCCACGTTGCGCTGCTCGTAGATGCCGAGCATCGCGGTCGCGTAGTCCGAGCGCTCCACGTCCAGAAAGGACAGCGGGGCGCAGTTGTAGAGCATGAGCGGCATATTGGCGCTCAGACGACTCGTGCGCTTGTTGCCGTCCGCAAAAGGTTGCAAATAGGCCAGGTTGACCCACAGGAAGAAGGCGGCCTCCACCGGATTGCGGATGCTGCGGACCTTGTTGACGATGGCGTTCAGCGTATCTTCCAGGAGCGAAGGAATGATGCTGGGGGTGTAGACCGAACCATCGATGTTCACCACGCGCCGGCGGATGCTGCCGATATCGCGTGCGTCTCGAAGGAGGTCCCTCATCAGCTTGGTCTGCAGGTCCACGATGACGGGCACGGTGATGCCCTCCGTCGGCACCGCATCGACCATGAACTCGATGGCACTCTTGTGGTTGAGCAGCATTAGCGTGTCCTCGTCGAGCGGTCCCGCCTGTTGGCCGAGCTCGAAGAGTTCCTTGGTGTCGAGCAAGCTCTTGCTATTGCCCTCGAGGCGCGATGACGACCAGGACAGGTCGATGAGCAATTGCTCGAGCACCTCCCGCGCGTAGGTTCCCGCGGGTTGCTGGTTCTGGCTGCGGCCAGCGTTGTGCAGGTCCGTGGCCAGCTTTGGCGGCAGCAGGCTGGACTGGTTCGGGATGTAGCTGTTCACAAACCCGCTGTCATAGCCCACGGGCGTGCGGGTGCCCAAAGGGGCGAGAAGCGCCTCGACGAGGGGATGCGCGGCTGCCGACCATTGAAAGCCTCCAGACCTTGCTGGCGACGGGGAGCCAGACGTCAATGCGCCCAGCGCGGCCTCAGCCGCTGCATTGGCCAGGTATCGGGTCGAGCGTCCGTCCCCTTGCTTGTCCAGTAACCTGGCCGCAAGAAGGTCCCGCAGGTCCCGGTTGATGGTGGGCCGGGAGACTTGCAGAGCCTGCTCAAGCGCACTCGGCGCAACGGGCGCACCAGAATCCAATACATGGCGCAGCAAGGCTGCATGACGGGGCGACAGCGGGGGAGGAGTCATGGTGCAGCGAATCTGGTCAATTGCGTCTATCTTGTCATCTGAGGTGATTGCGACCGCAATCCCGTCATTTGATAAAAATAAGCCGTAATCTTATCTTGTCGAGGCCGGCTTGATAAGAAAATGACAAAATTGGAGCAGCATGACAAGAAAACCATGGGGGTCTCAGTCCCGCAGCTTGAAGCGCTGGGAGGGGAGAG
>NZ_JBFWLZ010000003.1:0-151681 GCF_050251835.1 Diaphorobacter sp.
CTTACCGTTTGGTGCGGCTGGCAGGAATCGAACCCACGACCCCTTGGTTCGTAGCCAAGTACTCTATCCAGCTGAGCTACAGCCGCTAAGCTTTGAATTATAGCACGATAAACGCGAATTTTTCAAAAAATTGTGCGCCTTACTTTTCTCTTTTCGATCAGCTCGGCAACAACTCGAGCGCAATTATATGCTGAGTTTTGCTCCTCAAAAAAACTTCGCCCCAGTTGGGTGCCCGAGTTCAGCGACGCGTGTACCCCAGGCACGCGCCTGCATTTGGCATGCCCCGGCATTCCCGATACAGGCGCCGGTCGCGCTCTGAGGTGCTTTCGGCAGAGTTGTTCTGTTGCGGTTTGACTTTGGCCGACTTGGACTTCTTGCCTGTGTTGACAGTCGGGCCACCCGCGTTCTGGGCCTGTCGGGCGGAGGCTGCGTGACTGATGCCCGCAATGAGAAGTTGAAAAGTGAATGCACTCAGGACAACGGTGCTGGCTGCTACGAGCCCGCGGACTCTCGACATCTGCACGACAAACCTCCCTCTGTGCTGGCGTGTGGCAACAATTGTGATGCGCTCCTTGTTCGCCGACTATGCTAGCCGCATCGCATCTTGTGACCCTTTGCCTGGTTCAAAAAAACGGCGGGCGATATAATCGTTGGGTTTTGCATGGTGCAAGACGCACGCCAGCGGCCGTTCCAGCCTCCGGCGCAAGTAAAACCAGGATCTGAGGCCATCTGCAGCGATGCGGAGGTTCTTGCAGGTTCTTCAATCAAGGAAAAACATGATCGCATCCACCATCAAAGCCGAAGTCGTCAAGGCCAACGCACGTTCCGCCAACGACACTGGCAGCCCGGAAGTTCAAGTGGCTCTTCTGACAGCCCGCATCAATGAACTGACGCCTCATTTCAAGCAACATGCGAAAGACCACCACGGTCGCCGCGGCCTGCTGCGCATGGTGAGCCGCCGCCGCAAGCTGCTGGACTACCTGAAAGCCAAAGACGCAGATCGCTACACCGCGTTGATCGCCAAGCTGGGCCTGCGCAAGTAAGCCGAGCGCATGCACGCAACGCCTGAGTTAGTACGCTAGCTCAGGCGTTTTTTACTTTCACGGAGCACTACCCGGGCAGAGCGAAGCTGTGTCATTCCATGCGAGCGTCAGTAATTGCTGTAGAGACTGTCGCTAACTAGCGTTCGTTTGGAATGGCATCGCGATCTGTTTGGACTCCAAACCCCTGCTGCTAGAGCGCTAGCAGCTCATTTTTTAGGAGCAAACTCTATGACGATGTTCAATAAAGTCACCAAAACCTTCCAGTGGGGCCAGCACCAGGTCACCATGGAAACCGGCGAAATCGCCCGCCAAGCCAGCGGCGCGGTCTTGGTCAACATTGACGACACCGTGGTGCTCGCCACCGTGGTGGCGTCCAAGTCGGCAAAGCCTGGCCAGGACTTCTTTCCGCTGACGGTGGATTACATCGAGAAGACCTACGCCGCAGGCAAGATTCCCGGTAGCTTTTTCAAGCGTGAAGCCAAGCCCAGCGAACTGGAGACGCTGACCAGCCGCCTGATCGACCGCCCGATCCGCCCGCTGTTTCCTGAGGGCTTTTACAACGAGGTGCATGTGGTCATCCACACCATCTCGTTGAACCCAGAGGTGGATGCCGACATTGCCGCCATGATCGCCACCAGCGCTGCGCTGTCGGTGTCGGGCATTCCGTTCAATGGTCCTATTGGCGCTGCGCGCGTGGGTTACATCAACGGCGAATATGTGCTGAACCCCGGCCAGACGGAACGCAAGAACAGCCAGATGGATCTGGTTGTCGCTGGCACCGAGGCGGCCGTGCTGATGGTCGAGTCCGAAGCGCTACAACTACCCGAAGAAGTGATGCTGGGCGCCGTGGTGTTCGGCCACGAGCAAGGCAAGATTGCTATCAACGCCATTCATGAGCTGGTGCGCGATGCTGGCAAGCCCGTGTGGGATTGGCATCCCGAGCCCAAGGACGAGGTACTGATTGCCAAAGTGACAGCTCTGGCCGAAGGCTCGCTGCGCGCGGCCTACCAAAACCGTAACAAGCAGCTGCGCACGCAAGCCTGTCGCGAAGCCTACGCTGCAGTGAAGGCAGGCCTGACGGAGCAGGGCGTGGCATTCGACGCCGTCAAGGTGGACAACATGCTGTTTGACATCGAGGCTCGCATCGTGCGCGGCCAGATCCTTGCCGGCGAGCCGCGCATCGACGGTCGCGATACCCGCACCGTGCGCCCGATCGAGATCCGCAGCAGCGTGCTGCCGCGCACTCACGGATCGGCTCTGTTCACGCGTGGCGAAACCCAGGCCTTGGTGATCTCCACCCTGGGCACCGAGCGCGACGCACAGCGCATCGACGCGCTGGCGGGCGAGTTTGAAGACCGTTTCTTGTTCCACTACAACATGCCTCCCTTTGCCACTGGCGAAGTGGGTCGCATGGGTTCGACCAAGCGCCGCGAAGTGGGCCACGGCCGCCTGGCCAAGCGCGCCCTGGTGGCCTGCCTGCCGAGCAAGGAGGAGTTTCCCTACACCATCCGCGTGGTGTCCGAGATCACCGAGTCCAACGGTTCCTCGTCCATGGCCTCCGTCTGCGGCGGCTGCTTGTCGATGATGGATGCAGGCGTGCCCATGAAGGCGCACGTGGCCGGTATTGCCATGGGCCTGATCAAGGAGGACAACCGCTTCGCCGTGCTGACCGACATCCTGGGCGATGAGGATCACCTGGGCGACATGGACTTCAAGGTGGCTGGCACTACCGCCGGCATCACCGCGCTGCAGATGGACATCAAGATCCAGGGCATTACCAAGGAAATCATGCAGGTCGCTCTGGCCCAGGCCAAAGAGGCCCGTATGCACATCCTTGGCAAGATGCAGGAAGCGATGGGCGAGGCCAAGGCCGAAATTTCGTCCTTCGCGCCCAAGCTCTATACGATGAAGATCAACCCCGAGAAGATCCGCGACGTGATCGGCAAGGGAGGCGCCACAATCCGTGCGCTGACCGACGAGACAGGGTGCCAGATCAATATCGAGGAAGACGGCACCATCACCATTGCCGCGACCGAGTCAGCCAAGGCTGACGAAGCCAAGCGCCGCATCGAAGAAATCACCGCCGAAGTGGAAATCGGCAAGGTGTACGAAGGCCCTGTTACCAAGGTGCTCGACTTTGGCGCGCTGATCAACCTGTTGCCTGGCAAGGATGGTCTGTTGCACATCAGCCAGATCGCCCATGAGCGCGTGGAGAAGGTTGGTGACTACCTGTCCGAGGGGCAGGTAGTCAAGGTCAAGGTGCTCGAGACCGATGACAAGGGCCGCATCAAGCTGTCCATGAAGGCACTTGCCGAGCGTCCTGCGGGCTTGCTGCCCGAGCGTGAGCCGCGCGAACCCCGTGGCGAGCGCCGCGAGCGCCGCGACGGCGGTGCGCCCGAGCAGCAATAACCGGTACGCCAGCACAGCGTGGCGCGTGCTGGCGAACCCAGATTGCCTTTGAAATGAAAGTCTTCAGCGCCTGATCGACGGGCGTTGAACGTCTGAAAAGCTTAAAAATTCTGCAATGAACAATGTGATGCAAGCTGTGGCGATTACGGCGTTTGGCCCGCCGGAAGGGCTGCGTCTGGTTGAGCGTCCGCTGCCACAGCCTAGCGTGGGTGAACTGCTGATCCGTGTATCGGCAAGCGGCGTGAACCGCCCCGATGTGCTGCAGCGCAAGGGCAACTATGCGCCCCCCGCCGGCGTGTCCGATCTGCCCGGCCTGGAGGTGGCGGGTGTGGTGGAGGCCGGAGACACGGCAGCCATGGAGCAGGCGGGCATCCGTGTAGGCGACCGTGTCTGTGCGCTGGTGGCTGGTGGCGGATATGCGCAGTGGTGTGTGGCGCCCGTGGCGCAGTGCCTGCCCGTGCCTGAGGGCTTGACTGACGTGGAGGCCGCCTCGCTGCCCGAGACATTCTTCACCGTCTGGAGCAATGTGTTCGACCGGGCTCACCTGCAGCCGGGCGAGGTTTTGCTGGTACAGGGCGGCAGCAGCGGGATCGGCGTTACTGCAATCCAACTGGCGCGTGCGCGCGGCGCGACGGTTGTCGTCACCGCGGGTAGCGACGAAAAATGCGCTGCTTGCCTGGCCCTGGGCGCGCACCATGCCATCAACTACAAAACGCAAGACTTTGTTGCGGAGGCGCAGCGCATCACCCAGGGGCGTGGCGTGGATGTGGTGCTCGACATGGTGGCGGGCCCCTATGTGGCGCGAGAGGTGCAATGCCTGGCTGAGGATGGTCGCATCGTCATCATTGCCGTGCAGGGCGGAGTGCAGGCCGAATTCAATGCTGCGCTGGTGCTGCGCTGGCGGCTGACCATCACCGGCTCCACGCTGCGCCCGCGCCCCGTGGCTTTCAAGGGGGCCATCGCCAGGTCGCTGCGCGAACATGTGTGGCCGCTGCTGGCGTCGGGGGCTGTCAAGCCGGTCATCCACAGTACGTTTGCCGCGGCCGATGCGGCCAGTGCGCATGCGCTGATGGAGTCCAACCAGCATGTGGGCAAGATTGTTTTGACTTGGACAACATGACACAGAAAAAGAAACTCATTGTTGGCAACTGGAAGATGAACGGCAGCCTGCAGTTCAACGCGCAGTTGCTGCAGGCGCTGTGCGATGGCATGGGCCAGCCTGACTGCGCCGTGGCGGTGGCGGTGCCTGCACCTTATCTGGCGCAGGTTCAGTCGCTTGTTGCGGGTGGCGCGATAGCGCTGGCCGCGCAGGATGTGTCCCAGCACGAGGCAGGTGCGTTCACTGGCGAAGTTTCCGCAGGCATGCTGCGCGACTTTGGCACCCGCTATGTGCTCGTCGGACATTCCGAGCGCAGGCAATACCACGGCGAAACCGATGCCGGGGTGGCTGCCAAGGCGCAACGCGCGCTGGCCGCGGGCATCACGCCCATCGTGTGCGTGGGCGAGACACTGGCCGAACGCGAAGCGGGGCAGACGCAGGCCGTGGTCAAGCGCCAGCTGGCTGCCGTGATTCACGCCAACGGTCACTGCATCAGCGAGATCGTGGTCGCCTACGAGCCGGTGTGGGCCATAGGCACGGGCCGCACTGCGACGCCCGAGCAGGCCCAAGAGGTGCACGCCGTGCTGCGAGCCCAACTGGCGGCGGCCACCGAGCACGCGGATCGCGTGCCGCTGCTGTACGGCGGCAGCATGAACGCCGCCAATGCGGCGCAGTTGCTGACCCAACAGGATATCGATGGCGGCTTGGTGGGCGGCGCCTCGCTGAAGGCCGCAGATTTCAGTCAAATTATTGCTGCAGCGTCCGCCAATCAAGCGTCGGCAGCTACGAAATAAGGAGCAATTATCATGGGTACGATCGTGAATGTGATTTTGGCGGTGCAGATGCTGACCGCGCTGGCCATGATCGGGCTGATCCTGATCCAGCACGGCAAGGGAGCCGACATGGGCGCGGCTTTTGGCAGCGGCAGCTCGGGTAGTTTGTTTGGCGCCAGTGGCAGTGCCAACTTCTTGTCGCGCACCACGGCTGTCTTGGCAACGGTGTTCTTTGTCACCACACTGGCGCTGGCTTATTTTGGCAACCAGCGCCCCGTCAGCACCGGCAGCGTGCTTGAAACCCCTGCCGCCGTGGTGCCCGCCAACGCGGCGTCCGGCGTGCCCGCTCAGGCGCCGGATTCGGCGCCTGAGCCGGCTGCATTGCCCGCTTCCGGAGCAGCCCAAATCCCCACCAAATAAGCGTCGCTAGATGGGGCGGGGCGGACGCAAAAAAACGCCTCTTTGCCTGGTAACAGGGTTTTTCCCGGGTAGAATGCTGGACTGCCTGGAAAGCTAAAAACCTGTTTCAGGGCCTCATGCGATCCAGGTGCACAAGCAGCCGTCGTGGTGAAATTGGTAGACACGCTATCTTGAGGGGGTAGTGGCGAAAGCTGTGCGAGTTCGAGTCTCGCCGACGGCACCAATCAAAAAAATCCGCCTCTCTGGCTTGTCATGCGAAGTCAGGTGGGCGTTTTTTCAGCGATGAGAGCATCCGTCCGATGAGCCTCGATCAATACCTCCCAGTTCTGCTGTTCATCTTGGTCGGCATCGCTGTCGGCATCGTTCCTCTGGTTCTGGGTTATGTCCTTGGGCCCAACCGCCCTGATGCAGCGAAGAATTCCCCCTACGAGTGTGGTTTCGAGGCATTCGAAGACGCGCGCATGAAGTTTGATGTGCGTTACTACCTCGTTGCCATTTTGTTCATTTTGTTTGATCTGGAAATCGCCTTCCTGTTGCCGTGGGCGGTGTCCCTGCATGAGGTTGGCGCTGCTGGCTTCGTGGCGGTGTTGGTTTTTCTGGCCATCCTCGTGGTTGGTTTTGCCTACGAATGGAAAAAAGGCGCCCTGAACTGGGAATGAGCCGCCGCACAAAGGAATGACGCGATGATTGAAGGTGTGATGAAGGAAGGCTTCGTCACCACGAGCTACGACTCTGTGGTGAACTGGGCCAAGACTGGATCCCTCTGGCCTATGACCTTTGGTTTGGCCTGTTGCGCTGTGGAGATGATGCATGCGGCGGCCGCGCGTTATGACCTGGGGCGTTTTGGTGCCGAGGTGTTTCGTGCCAGCCCGCGTCAGTCTGATCTCATGATCGTGGCGGGCACGCTTTGCAACAAGATGGCGCCCGCGCTGCGCAAGGTGTACGACCAGATGGCTGAGCCCCGCTGGGTGTTGTCCATGGGGTCTTGCGCCAACGGGGGCGGGTATTACCACTACAGCTACTCCGTTGTGCGTGGTTGCGACCGCATTGTTCCGGTCGATGTCTATGTGCCTGGCTGCCCCCCCACGGCAGAAGCGCTGATCTACGGGATCATCCAGCTGCAGCAAAAAATCCGTCGTACCAACACCATTGCGCGTGTCTGAAGGGGTGAAGATGACAGCTATTGCGATTCATCCTGAGGCGTTGCGAGACGCTGTGGCGGCTGCCTTGGGCAACAAAGCGCGCGAAATCACTGTGGCGCTGGGTGAGGTTACCGTGGTGGTGTCTGCGGATCAGTACCTCGAAGCCATGCGGGTTTTACGCTCTGCGCCGAAATGCTGCTTTGAGCAGCTCATCGATTTGTGCGGTGTGGACTATTCCGCTTATGGTTCGGCAGATTCTGAGGGGGCGCGCTATTGCGTGGTGTCCCATCTCCTTTCGGTGTCTTTGAACCAGCGCTTGCGCGTCAAAGTTTTTTGTGTGGACGATGACTTCCCGGTCGTGGCGTCGGTGTCCGAGATCTGGAATTCCGCCAACTGGTTTGAGCGCGAGGCCTTCGATCTGTTCGGTATCGTGTTTGAAGGCCACAACGACCTGCGCCGCATCCTGACCGACTACGGCTTCATTGGTCATCCTTTCCGCAAGGACTTCCCGCTGTCTGGGTACGTGGAGATGCGCTACGACGCTGATCAGCGCCGCGTGATCTACGAACCGGTGACCATCGAGCCGCGTGAAGTCACGCCGCGCATCATTCGCGAAGACAAGTACGGAGGCCTGCACTGAGGCGGCTTGCCGCTTGGTGACCTACCATGGCTGAAATCAAGAACTACTCCCTGAACTTCGGGCCGCAGCACCCTGCGGCGCACGGTGTGTTGCGGTTGGTGCTCGAGCTCGATGGCGAGGTCGTGCAGCGCGCCGACCCGCACATTGGCCTGCTGCACCGCGCCACTGAAAAGCTGGCCGAGCACAAGACTTACGTGCAGGCGCTGCCTTACATGGATCGGCTCGATTACGTGTCCATGATGTGCAACGAGCAGGCCTATTGCCTGGCCATCGAAAAGCTGCTGGGAATCGAAGTACCGCTGCGTGCCAAATACATCCGCACGATGTTTGGCGAAATTACTCGCTTGCTCAACCACCTGATGTGGCTGGGATCGCACGGCAACGACTGCGGCAGCTCGACCATCCTGATCTACACCTTCCGCGAACGCGAAGACCTGTTTGACATGTACGAAGCCGTTTCCGGCGCGCGCATGCATGCGGCCTACTTCCGTCCGGGTGGGGTGTACCGCGATCTGCCCGACAGCATGGCGCAGTACAAGGTCAGCAAGATCAAGAACGCCAAGGCCATTGAGGAGTTGAACCGCAATCGCCAGGGTTCGCTGCTGGACTTCATCGACGACTTCACGCAGCGTTTCCCCAAATGCGTGGATGAGTACGAAACCCTGCTGACCGACAACCGCATCTGGAAGCAACGTACCGTGGGTATTGGTGTGGTCTCGCCCGAGCGCGCCCTGAACCTTGGCATGACCGGCCCGATGCTGCGCGGTTCGGGTATCGCCTGGGATTTACGCAAGACGCAGCCCTACGACGCCTATGACCGGGTTGAGTTCGATGTTCCGGTCGGTGTGACGGGTGACAGCTACGACCGCTACCTGGTGCGCGTCAAGGAGATGCGGGAGTCCAATCGCATCATCAAGCAATGCGTGGACTGGCTCAAGGCTAACCCTGGACCGGTGATTACCGACAACCACAAGATTGCGCCCCCGTCGCGTGAGTCCATGAAGTCCAACATGGAAGAGCTGATTCACCATTTCAAGCTCTTCACCGAGGGCTTCCATGTGCCCGCGGGAGAGGCCTATGCCGCGGTGGAGCATCCCAAGGGGGAATTCGGTATCTACATGGTGAGCGACGGTGCCAACAAGCCGTATCGCCTGAAGATCCGTGCGCCCGGATTTGTGCACCTTGCCACCCTCGACGAAATGGCGCGCGGCCACATGCTGGCAGACGCAGTGGCCATCATTGGCACCATGGATATCGTGTTCGGAGAGATTGACCGATGATTACCGAAGCGACCAAGCAGCGGTTTGCCCGCGAAGTGGCCAAGTACCCCGACGACCAGAAGCAATCCGCGGTGATGGCCTGCCTGTCCATCGTGCAGCAAGAGCAGGGCTGGGTCAGCGCGGAGAGCGAGGCCGTGATTGCCGAGTATCTCGGCATGCCCCAGATCGCAGTGCACGAGGTGACAACCTTCTACAACATGTACAACCAGCAGCCAGTGGGCAAGTACAAGCTCGCCGTCTGCACCAACTTGCCCTGCCAGTTGCGCCGCGGACAGGACGCGCTGCATCACCTTGAGAAAAAGCTGGGCATTTCGATGGGTGAAACCACGCCCGATGGTCTTTTCACGCTGCAACAGTGCGAGTGTCTCGGTGCCTGTGCAGATGCGCCGGTGATGCTGGTCAACGATCGCGATATGTGCAGTTTCATGGAAGACGACAAGCTGGATCAGCTGGTGGACGGTCTGCGTGCTGCAGGGGGTGCGCAATGAGCACTGCGGCGCAAGTTCTGTCACAGTTTCAGGCAACGGGCGTTCAGACCTGCTTTCACGACCGTCACATCAACCCGCAGATCTACGCGGGCTTGAACGGCACCAACTGGAGCATCAAGGACTATGAAGTCCGCGGCGGCTACCAGGCTTTGCGCAAACTGCTGGGCAAGGATGGTGGAGAGGGTCTGACACAGGATCAGGTCATTGCGACGGTGAAGGAATCCGGCCTGCGCGGCCGCGGTGGCGCAGGTTTTCCGACGGGATTGAAGTGGAGCTTCATGCCGCGACAGTTCCCTGGCCAGAAGTACCTGGTGTGCAACTCTGACGAGGGCGAGCCGGGTACGTGCAAGGATCGCGACATCCTCATGCACAACCCGCACATCGTGATCGAGGGCATGATCATCGCGGCGTATGCGATGGGTATTTCGGTGGGGTACAACTACATCCACGGCGAGATTTTCCAGGTGTACGAACGCTTCGAAGCCGCGCTGGAAGAGGCGCGAGCTGCAGGCTATCTGGGCGACAACATTTTGGGCAGCAGCTTCAGCTTCCAACTGCACGCCCACCACGGCTTTGGCGCCTACATTTGCGGCGAAGAGACGGCGCTGCTGGAATCCCTGGAGGGCAAAAAAGGCCAGCCGCGTTTCAAGCCTCCGTTTCCGGCCAGCTTCGGCCTGTACGGAAAGCCGACGACGATCAACAACACCGAGACATTCGCGGCCGTGCCCTGGATCATCCGCAATGGTGGGCAGGCCTATCTCGAATGCGGTAAACCCAACAACGGCGGCACCAAAATCTTCTCGGTGTCGGGCGATGTGGAAAAGCCCGGCAATTACGAAGTGCCAATGGGAACGCCTTTCGCCCAATTGCTGGAATTGGCGGGAGGTGTGCGCAAGGGCCGTCAGCTCAAGGCAGTGATTCCGGGCGGTTCGTCCTCTCCGGTGTTGCCTGCATCCATCATCATGGATTGCACGATGGACTATGACTCCATCGCCAAAGCGGGTTCCATGCTCGGTTCCGGCGCGGTCATTGTGATGGACGACTCGCGTTGCATGGTCGAGAGCCTGCTGCGTTTGTCGTACTTCTACCAGCACGAATCCTGCGGGCAGTGCACCCCCTGCCGTGAGGGCACGGGCTGGCTGTGGCGCGTGGTGAACCGTATTCAGCATGGCGAAGGCCGTGCAAATGACATTGCCTTGCTGGATGACGTGTCTGTGAACATCATGGGACGCACTATTTGCGCGTTAGGCGATGCTGCAGCCATGCCGGTGCGCGCCATGATCAAGCACTTCCGGCACGAGTTCGAAGCGAAGATCCAAGCCGCTTCCCACAAGGCTGCTGCCTGATCGAGAGAAGACAATATGGTTGAAATTGAACTCGACGGACAAAAGGTGGAAGTCGCCGAAGGCTGCATGGTGATGCATGCAGCCGAGAAGGCGGGCACCTACATTCCTCACTTCTGCTACCACAAAAAGCTGTCTATTGCGGCCAACTGCCGCATGTGCTTGGTGGATGTGGAGAAGGCACCCAAGCCCATGCCGGCCTGCGCAACGCCGGTCACGCAAGGCATGATCGTGCGCACCAAGAGCGACAAGGCCATCAAGGCCCAGAAGTCGGTGATGGAATTCCTGCTTATCAACCACCCGCTGGATTGTCCGATTTGCGACCAGGGCGGCGAGTGCCAGCTACAGGATCTGGCCGTAGGCTATGGCGGTGATTCGTCTCGCTATGCCGAAGAAAAGCGCGTCGTGGCCCACAAGAGCGTAGGCCCGCTGATCTCCATGGAGGAGATGAGCCGCTGCATCCACTGCACACGCTGCGTGCGGTTCGGCCAGGAAATCGCTGGCGTGATGGAGCTTGGCATGGTCAACCGTGGCGAGCACTCCGAGATCACCACCGTGATCGGCGATACGGTGGACTCCGAGTTGTCGGGCAACATGATCGACCTGTGCCCGGTGGGCGCGTTGACCAGCAAGCCCTTCCGTTACAGCGCCCGAACCTGGGAGCTGTCGCGCCGCAAGTCCGTCAGTCCGCACGACTCCACCGGCGCCAATCTGATCGTCCAGGTCAAGAACCACAAAGTGATGCGGGTGGTTCCGCTTGAAAATGAAGACGTCAACGAGTGCTGGCTGGCTGACCGTGATCGCTTCTCCTATGAAGCCCTGAATTCTCCTGACCGGCTGAACCGACCCATGCTCAAACAGGGCGGGCAGTGGAAAGAAACCGATTGGCAGACCGCGCTTGAATACGTTGCCAATGGCCTGCGGGGCATCCAGGCTGAGCACGGCGTGCGCAGCATTGGCGCACTGGTCAGCCCCCACAGCACGGTCGAAGAACTATTCCTTGCCGCTGCGCTGGTGCGCGGCCTGGGCAGCGACAACATCGACCACCGTCTGCGTCACGCCGAATTTGGCACACCCGAGGGTGTTCGGTGGCTTGGCACCTCCATCGCCTCTTTGAGCAAGCTGCAGTCAGCGTTGATTGTGGGCTCCAATCTGCGCAAGGATCACCCCTTGTTTGCACAGCGAATCAGGCAGGCTGCCCGCCATGGCTGCGTTGTGAGCGCCATCAATTCGCAGGCCAACGACTGGGCCATGCCTGTGGCTCACACGGTGATGGCGCCGGCAAAAGCCTGGTCGGCAGCGCTTGCGCAAGTGGCCGCTGCAGTGGCCGAGCACAAAGGCGTGGCTGCGCCGGTGCAGATGCCCGATGTCGGTTCGGACGCCCGCGCCATTGCTGCGTCCTTGCTGGCGGGTGAACGCAAGGCCATCTTGCTGGGTAACGGCGCCGCTCACCATGCTGGTGCTTCAGGGCTCTTGGCACTTGCGCAGTGGATCGGCACGCAGACGGGCGCCACCGTCGGTTACCTGACCGAAGCGGCCAACACGGTGGGTGCGCAGTTTGTGGGCGCGCAGCCGCAAACAGACGGTCTGAATGCAGCCCAGATGCTGGGTGGCCAGCTCCGGGCCGCGTTGCTGCTTAATGTAGAGCCTGAGCACGATTCGGCTTTGGGGGCTGCTGCGGCACAAGCTTTGTCCAAGACCGAAATGGTTGTCACATTGAGCCCGTTCAAGACTAATCTCGAGTTCAGCGATGTGTTACTGCCCATTGCACCGTTCTCCGAAACGTCCGGCAGTTTTGTGAACGCCGAAGGCCGCCTGCAGAGCTTCCATGCTGTGGTTAAGCCTGCGGGTGACGCGCGTCCCGCGTGGAAGGTGTTGCGCGTACTGGGCAACATGCTGGGCCTATCGGGCATGGAATACGAGAGCTCGCAGGATGTGCTGGATAGGGCGGTGGGTAAGTCTGCCGTCGAATCCGGATTGTTGCCTGCTGACCGCCTGAGCAACGCCACTACGGCCGATGCCGGGTTGTTTGCAGGTGAATGTGGCCACCCCGTTGTGGCTTCGATCTACCAGCTTGACAGCCTGGTGCGGCGTGCGCCGTCACTGCAACTGACAGCCGACGCGCGTGCGGCATGTGAAGGAGTCGCTGCATGATCGACGCAATCTACAACGGCGGCCTGAATCTGGTCGCCGCAGCATGGTGGACGGGGGTGGCCTGGCCCGTTCTCTGGAACCTCATCAAGATCGTCTGCATCGTTGCACCGCTGATGGGCGCGGTGGCCTACCTGACGCTATGGGAACGCAAGTTGCTGGGCTTCATGCAGGTGCGGCTCGGCCCCAATCGCGTGGGGCCTTTCGGTTTGCTCCAGCCGATTGCTGACGCGCTCAAGCTGCTGACCAAAGAGCTGATTCAGCCTACGGCGGCTGCGAAGGGTTTGTTCTATCTCGGCCCGGTCATGGCGATCATGCCGGCGCTGGCTGCCTGGGTGGTGATTCCCTTCGGCCCGGATGTGGCTCTGGCCAACGTCAATGCAGGCTTGCTGCTGGTCATGGCGATCACCTCCATCGAGGTGTATGGCGTGATCATTGCCGGCTGGGCATCCAACTCAAAGTACGCTTTTCTGGGCGCCTTGCGCGCCTCGGCGCAGATGGTGAGCTACGAGATCGCCATGGGCTTTTGCTTCTTGGTCGTCATCATGGTGTCGGGCAGCATGAACCTGACCGAGATCGTGTTGAGCCAGGGCCGAGGCACCATGGTGGACGCGGGCTTGGACTTCCTGTCCTGGAACTGGCTGCCGCTGTTCCCCATTTTTCTGGTTTATCTGATTTCAGGCGTGGCGGAGGTGAACCGCCACCCGTTTGACGTGGTGGAAGGTGAGGCGGAAATCGTGGCCGGCCACATGGTCGAGTACTCGGGCATGGGCTTTGCCATCTTCTTCCTGGCGGAGTACGCCAGCATGTGGCTGGTGTCCATTCTGGCGGTTGTGATGTTTCTGGGAGGCTGGTTGCCACCTGTTGACGCGCTGGGCTTCATCCCGGGGTGGATTTGGCTGGGGCTCAAGACCTTCCTGGTGGTGTCCATGTTCATCTGGATCCGTGCCACATTCCCGCGCTTCCGTTACGACCAGATCATGCGTCTGGGTTGGAAGATCTTCATTCCGGTCACGCTGGTGTGGCTGGTGATCGTGGGCGGCTGGTTGCTGTCGCCCTGGAACATCTGGAAATAAGCGGGGACATCCATGGCTGCTGTTGCTGCTTCTGCATCTTTCTCCATCAAGGATTTCATCAAGAGCTTCATGCTCTGGGAACTTGTCAAGGGCATGGCTCTGACCGGTCGCTACGCCTTTAGTCGCAAGGTGACGGTGCAGTTCCCTGAAGAGAAGACTCCGTTGTCGCCACGTTTTCGCGGCCTGCACGCTCTGCGCCGATACGAGAACGGCGAAGAACGTTGCATTGCCTGCAAGTTGTGCGAGGCCGTGTGCCCGGCGCTGGCGATCACCATCGAATCCGACGTACGTGAAGACGGTTCCCGCCGGACGACACGCTACGACATTGATTTGACGAAATGCATTTTTTGCGGTTTCTGCGAAGAAAGCTGTCCGGTGGACTCCATCGTCGAAACGCAGATTTTCGAATACCACGGCGAGAAGCGCGGTGATCTGTATTTCACCAAAGACATGCTGCTGGCCGTTGGTGACCGCTACGAGCCCGAGATCGCTGCCGCCAAGGCAGCGGATGCCAAGTACCGTTGATCGGGTACCAGTAAAACGTCTGAACTATTGAAAAGACCCGATTCATGGACGCCAAGACCGGTTTCTTCTATTTATTCTCGGCTGTGCTGCTTTATGCCGCCTTCCGGGTCATAACGGCGCGCAATCCCGTGCATGCCGTGCTGCATCTGATTCTTGCCTTTTCGCAAGCAGCTGGTATCTGGCTGCTTTTGAAGGCCGAGTTTCTGGCCATCACGCTGATCCTGGTGTACCTGGGTGCTGTGATGGTGCTGTTCCTGTTTGTCGTGATGATGCTGGACATACGCATTGACGCGGTGCGCAGGGGTTTTTGGCGGCACTTTCCCCTGGCGGCGCTTATCGGTGCCATCGTGACCTTTGAAATGGCAGCGGTGCTGATGACAGGCTTCCGCGGCATGGAAGAGCCCAAGGCCATTGCCGGCCTGGTTGATGCAGCGGGTCAGGTACTGCCTTATTCCAACACCAAAGCCTTGGGCAAGCTGCTTTACTCCGAATATCTGTATCCGGTTGAAGTGGCGGCGGTGATTCTTCTCGTTGCCATGATCGCAGCCATCGCCTTGACATTGCGTCAGCGCAAAGACTCCAAGGCGATCGACCCAGCCGAACAAATTCGGGTGCGTGCCGCGGATCGCGTTGTCATGATGAAAATGCCCGTGACCCAACAGGCATCCAGCGAGGCTGTATCCGCCCCCGCGGCTGAGGAGAAAAAGCAATGACATTGACGTTGGGCCATTTCCTGTCGCTGGGCGCCATGCTGTTCGCCATGGCGGTCATCGGTATCTTTCTGAACCGAAAGAATCTCATCGTTTTGCTGATGGCTATAGAGCTGATGCTGCTGGCGGTGAATTTCAACTTCGTGGCGTTCTCGCACTACCTGGGCGACATGCACGGTCAAGTGTTCGTGTTCTTCATCCTCACGGTGGCGGCGGCCGAGTCTGCCATCGGTCTGGCCATCCTGGTGCTTCTGTTCCGTAACAAGTCCAGCATTGACGCGGAAGACCTCAACACCCTCAAGGGTTGACGGGTCACCAGTACTTGCAAGGTTCTCAAGAATGAGTCAAACCCTTTCTGCTTCGATGCTGCTGGCGGTGCCTCTGGCGCCTCTGGTCGGCTCCGCGCTTGCCGGTATCTTTGGTACGGCGTTTGGTGGTAACCGGATTGGTCGCGGTCTCTCGCACTCCCTGACCATCCTGGGCGTGTTGATCGCCTTCGTGCTTTCGGCGATGACGCTTACGAGTGTTGTATCGGACGGGGCACGCTTCGACCAAACCATCTATACCTGGATGGTGGTGGGCGGTCTGAGGATGGAGGTGGGCTTTCTCATCGACAGCCTGACAGCCATGATGATGTGCGTGGTGACGTTCGTGTCGTTGATGGTGCACATCTACACCATTGGCTACATGGAGGAAGATGAAGGCTACAACCGCTTCTTCTCGTACATCTCGCTGTTCACCTTCTCCATGCTCATGCTGGTGATGAGCAACAACCTGCTGCAGTTGTTCTTCGGCTGGGAGGCGGTGGGACTGGTGTCGTACCTGCTGATCGGCTTCTGGTTCAAGAAGGAAACCGCCATCTTCGCGAACATGAAGGCCTTCCTGGTCAACCGGGTGGGTGACTTCGGCTTCATCCTGGGGATCGGGCTGATTGCTGCTTACACAGGCACCTTCAATTACGCCGAGATTTTCAGCAAGGCGCCTGACATCGAAGCCATGCTCTTCCCGGGTACCGACTGGATGCTGGTCACGGTGATCTGTATTTGCTTGTTTATCGGCGCCATGGGCAAGTCGGCCCAGTTTCCTTTGCATGTCTGGTTGCCGGACTCGATGGAAGGCCCCACGCCGATCTCGGCCCTGATCCATGCCGCCACGATGGTGACGGCCGGTATCTTCATGGTGTCGCGCATGTCGCCGCTGTTTGAGTTGTCCGATGCGGCCCTGAACTTCATCCTGGTGATTGGCGCCATCACTGCGCTGTTCATGGGCTTTCTCGGCATCATCCAGAACGACATCAAGCGCGTTGTAGCGTACTCCACACTATCCCAGCTGGGCTACATGACGGTGGCTTTGGGTGCATCGGCTTATTCCGTGGCTGTGTTCCACCTGATGACACACGCGTTCTTCAAGGCGCTGCTGTTCCTTGGTGCTGGCTCGGTCATCATGGGAATGCACCACAACCAGGATATCCGCTGGATGGGTGGTGTGCGCAAGTACATGCCCATCACCTGGATCACGTCTTTGCTCGGTTCGCTGGCCCTGATTGGCACGCCGCTGTTTTCGGGCTTTTATTCCAAGGACAGCATCATCGAGGCGGTGCATGCCAGCACGTTGCCTGCTGCAGGCTTTGCACACTTTGCCGTGCTGGCGGGCGTGTTCGTGACGGCTTTCTACTCGTTCCGCATGTACTTCCTGGTGTTCCACGGCAAGGAACGCTATGACCAGAACCCGGATGCTCACCACCACGACCATCATGGCCATGACGACCAGGACCATCCAAAGGAGTCGCCGTGGGTGGTGACCTTGCCGTTGGTGTTGCTGGCGATACCCTCGGTGGTGATCGGATTCATGACCATCCAGCCGATGTTGTTTGGCAACTTCTTCGAAGGTGTGATCTTCGTGGATGCGGCGAAGCATTCGGCGATGACCAAGTTGGACGAAATTTTCCACGGCCCCTTGGCGATGGCCATCCACGGTCTGCAGACGGCGCCTTTCTGGCTGGGTCTGGCCGGGGTTGCTCTGTCCTACTACATGTACATGGTCAACCCGGCGCTGCCTGCCGCTATCAAGCGCACTTTCCAGCCAGTGCATACCTTGCTCGAAAACAAGTACTACCTGGACTGGTTCAACGAGGCAGTCCTCGCCCGCGGCGCACGGGCGCTGGGTGTTGGCCTCTGGAAGGGCGGCGACCAGGGCATCATCGACGGTGTCATCGTCAATGGCTCCTGGAAGCTTGTGGGTCGCATCGCTGGGCTGGTGCGCTGGTTCCAGTCGGGTTACATCTACCACTATGCGCTGGTCATGATCCTGGGTGTGTTCGCACTCATGACGTACTTCGTCTGGCTCAACAAGTAGAGGGAAAAGAAAAATGGGTTTGTTGAGTCTTGCCATCTGGGTGCCCATCGCATTCGGTGCCGTATTGCTGGCCCTGGGGCGTGATGAGCATGCGCGGGCGGTGCGCTGGCTGGCGCTGGTGGGTGCCTTGCTTGGTCTTGCCGTCACCGTTCCTCTGATCTCTGGTTTTGACAACGGCAGCGCTGTGGCGCAGTTTGTCGAGAAGACCATGTGGATCGAACGTTTCAACGTCCACTACCACCTGGGGGTTGATGGAATCGCCTTCTGGTTTGTCCCGCTCACCGCTTTCATCACGGTGATTGTGGTGATCGCCTCCTGGGAGGCGATCACCGAGCGCGTCAACCAGTACATGGGCGCGTTCCTGATTCTCTCGGGCCTGATGATTGGTGTGTTCAGCGCGCTCGACGGGATGCTGTTCTATGTGTTCTTCGAGGCCACGCTCATCCCCATGTACCTGATCATCGGTATCTGGGGTGGGCCGAACAAGATTTACGCGGCCTTCAAGTTTTTCCTGTACACGCTGCTGGGTTCCCTGCTGATGCTGGTGGCCTTCATCTATCTGTACAACCAGTCGGGCGGCAGCTTCGATATTGCGGCATGGCACAAACTGCCCCTGTCCGCCACTGCGCAGACCTTGCTGTTCTTCGCCTTCTTTGCCGCTTTCGCCGTGAAGGTGCCCATGTGGCCGGTGCACACCTGGCTGCCTGATGTGCACGTCGAGGCGCCGACAGGCGGCTCCGCCGTTCTGGCTGCCATCATGCTGAAGCTGGGCGCGTATGGTTTCCTGCGCTTTTCCTTGCCGATCGCGCCAGATGCATCTCACGAGTGGGCCTGGCTGATGATCGCCTTGTCGCTGGTGGCTGTCATTTACGTGGGCTTGGTGGCGATGGTGCAAAAGGATATGAAGAAGCTGGTGGCTTATTCGTCCGTTGCCCACATGGGGCTGGTCACCCTGGGTTTCTTCATCTTCAATGACGTCGGGGTCTCCGGCGGACTGGTGCAGATGATTGCCCACGGTTTCGTGTCCGGCGCCATGTTCCTGTGCATCGGCGTTTTGTATGACCGCGTGCACTCGCGCGAAATCGCGGCTTACGGAGGTGTGGTCAACACCATGCCCAAGTTTGCAGCTTTTGCCTTGCTGTTTTCGATGGCCAACTGCGGCTTGCCCGCCACGGCTGGCTTTGTCGGGGAGTGGATGGTGATCATCGGCGCCGTGAAGTTTGACTTCTGGGTGGGCCTGGGCGCAGCCTCCAGCCTGATCCTGGGCGCAAGCTACACCTTGTGGATGTACAAGCGCGTGTACCTGGGGCCAGTGACCAATGACAACGTGCGCGGCCTCGTGGACATCAACGGGCGCGAGTTCCTCGTCCTGGCGCTGCTGGCTATTGCCGTGCTGTACATGGGCATCTATCCCAAGCCCTTCACGGATGTGATGGACGCCTCCGTGGCCGACCTGCTCAGGCATGTGGCGCAATCCAAGCTCAACTGACCAGACTGAACTGAGAGAAACGAGATGATTGACAACATCAGCTGGCTGGCGATTTACCCCGAGATCGTGCTGCTGGTCATGGCTTGCGTGATCGCACTGGTGGACCTTGGCGTAACCAGCACCCGCCGCACCGGAACTTACGTGCTCACCATGCTGACCCTCGCGGTGGTGGCTGCGTTGCAGGCCATGTACGCGACCAGCGGCAACACCTTCTACGCTTGGGGCAACATGGTGGTCAGCGACGCCATGGGCAACTGGCTCAAGTGCTTTGCCACCGTGGCTGTGATGGTCGTGCTTGTCTATGGGCGCCCCTACGCGGCCGATCGCGACATGCTGCGCGGCGGTGAACTGTTCACGTTGACCATGCTTGCCCTGCTGGGGATGTTCGTGCTGATTTCGGCCAACAACTTCCTGTTGATTTATCTGGGACTGGAGTTGATGACGCTTTCCAGCTACGCGCTGGTGGCCATGCGTCGCGACAACGCCACGGCGACTGAAGCCGCAATGAAGTACTTCGTGCTGGGTGCGATGGCCAGCGGCTTCCTGCTGTACGGTTTGTCGATGCTTTATGGCGCCACCGGTTCCCTGGACATCGGCCAGGTTTTCAAGGCCATCAACGCCGGTCAGATTCGCCATCAGGTACTGGTTTTCGGGCTGGTTTTCGTCGTGGCCGGCCTGGCATTCAAGCTGGGGGCCGTTCCTTTCCACATGTGGGTGCCTGACGTTTACCAAGGCGCTCCCACTGCCGTGACGCTTTTCATCGGCAGCGCACCCAAGCTGGCAGCCTTTGCCATGGTGATGCGCCTGCTGGTGGATGGGCTGCTGCCGCTGGCGATTGACTGGCAGCAGATGCTCGCAGTGCTGGCCATCGGGTCGCTGCTGGTGGGCAACCTGGCTGCGATCATGCAGGCCAACCTCAAGCGCATGCTGGCGTACTCCACCATCTCGCAGATGGGCTTCGTGCTGCTGGGCCTGATGTCGGGTGTCGTGCATGGCAACGTGGACGCCACCGCGGTGGAAAACGCCTACAGCTCAGCCATGTTCTACATGGTGACCTATGTGCTGACCACATTGGCGGCCTTTGGCGTGATCCTGCTACTGGCTCGCGAGGGTTTCGAAAGTGAAGAAATTTCCGACCTGTCCGGCCTGAATCAGCGCAGTCCGCTCTACGCGGGCGTGATGGCGGTGTGCCTGTTCTCCATGGCCGGCATTCCTCCGCTGGTGGGTTTCTACGCCAAGATGTCGGTGCTGCAGGCGCTGGTCGCGTCTGGCCAGGCGTTGCACATTGCGCTGGCGGTGTTTGCCGTGATCATGTCGCTCATCGGGGCGTTCTATTACCTGCGCGTGGTGAAAGTCATGTACTTTGACGCGCCGTTGACGGCCACCAGCGTGTCCGCGCCGCTGGATGTGCGTGTCGTGCTGACCATCAATGGTGCGCTGGTCTTGATTCTGGGCCTGCTGCCCGGTGGCTTGATGGCGTTGTGCGCGGACGCCATAGTGCGCGCTCTGGCCACCTGACGAAAGGGCGATTGTCATGACCCAGACCGGGTCCATCTGGCTTGTGATTGTGCTGGCGCTGGTCGCCGCCAATCTGCCCTTTGTCAATGACCGCTGGTTGCTTGTGGGTGCGAGTGCGCAGGGGCGCAAGCCGCTCTTTGCGCGTGCCTTGGAGTTGCTGGCGTTGTACTTTGTCGTGGGCACATTTGCCCTGGCGCTTGAAAAGCGCGCTGGGCAGATAGCGCCCCAGGGTTGGGAGTTTTATGCCGTCACGGGTGCCTTGTTTGTGACGTTGGCTTTTCCCGGCTTTGTCTATCGCTACCTGATGCGCCGCGGCGCGCCTACCGACGCGCAGGATTGACGGGGTTTTTGCATTGAAGGTTCTTGATCTTCTGTGCCCCTTGGATCACGCATTCGAGGGCTGGTTTGCGAGTGAAGAGGACTTCCACGACCAGCTCGCGCGCGGCCTGATCCAATGCCCGATGTGCGGTAGCGCCCAGGTGCGCAAGGGGCTGAGTGCTCCGCGCCTGAATTTGCGGTCCGCTCTTCCTGATGCTGGCGATCGCCAGGGCGCGGAGCCCGCCGGCTTTGCAGCAGATACACCCCCGCAGGCGCTTCAGGCCGCATGGTTGGCCCTGGCGCGCGAGATTGTCGCGAATACCGAAGACGTCGGTTCGCAGTTTGCGTCGCTGGCGCGGCGCATGCACCATGGCGAAGCGCAACCGCGCGGCATACGCGGCCAGGCCACGCCGCAAGAAACGGCCGACTTGCTCAACGAAGGCATTGCCGTATTGCCGCTGCCCTTGCCACTGGCGGCCAAAGAACCACTCCAGTAAGCTGGGCACGCTGGCGCCGTACCGGGCTTGCGCCAGCAGGCGCGCACCGGCCAGTGCAGCCCACTCGGCGCGGTACGTGCTTACATACCAAGGGATTTGAGCAGCGCTTCAGTGTCTTCGTCCGCTGTGGGTGCTGGAGCTGGCATGGGTGTCGCGGCTGCGGACTGAGCCATAAGGGCATCCGGGTCGGGCGCTGTTTGTGGCTCGAAGTCGTAGAGCTTGATGAACTGCGTACGGTCGATGGCCAGCTCCAGGTAAAAAATATTGTTGTTGCCGGTGTAGAAAGTCACGCGGCGCGCCTCGGGCTGATCCAGGTTGGCGTCCACGCTCAGCATCACCTGCTGATTCAGCACCAGCATCTTGGGCTGGTTTTGCGTGATGTGGGTTTGCAGTTCGCGCCGCACTTTGCTGGTGAAGTCGCCCGCCACCTGGTTCATCAGTTCCCCCATGACGTTGCTCACTTCGTCAGACGTGAACGAGCCGGCCAGATCAGCGGCGGACATGCCCATGCTGACCATGTAGCGTTCATAGATTTCCATCGCTGCGGGGGCGGAGAAGTTGAGGATCATCAACCCGCAGAAGCCGCCATCAAACAAGACAAAGCAGCCGATGTCCGGCTTCAGGCAGGTCTTCGTGATGCGTTGCACCATCCCTGAGTAATGCACCGGCCCCTGCGTTGCCATGGACAGCACGCGCGTCACGGAATTACACAAAGAGATGAGCACGTCTTCAGTGCCATAGACGGCGGTGGTGGTCGCAGAGGTCATGTCGGTTGAGAAGATGGGGATAGGGCTTTGCCAATTCTTGGCATCCATCATGACATGGCGTATCTGCACATGCCTGGGCGACCGTTGGAAGATCAAGGCGTTTGCTGCGCTGTTCATTAATTTTGAATTCAAACGTCAATCCAGTTGAAACCCGGCGCATGATTGGCTGCCTAAACTGTTGACTTCTTTGATTCCCCTGGCCCCGTCGGCTAACGGCTATGGCGCCAAAGGACTTTGCACCGCGCACGCAGAGCTGTTCTGCAGCGAATCACCAATCACCTGACTGCACCGCCCATGAACACTTCCGCCGTACCAGCCACCGCCCGCTATGGCGCCACCGCCATTGCCTTGCACTGGGTGTTGGGGCTGGCCATCGTGGCACTCTTTGGCGTGGGCTGGTACATGACCGGGCTGCCGTTCTCGCCCCAACGTCTGAAGCTCTACAACTGGCATAAATGGGCGGGTGTGGCCATTCTGGGGTTGTCTGCCATGCGCCTGGCATGGCGTCTGGCCAACCGGCCACCGGCTTTGCCGGCCGAAGTGCAATCCGCCATGCCGCGCTGGCAGCAACTGGCCCATCATGGAGTGCACCATTTGCTGTATGCGTTGTTTTTCGTCGTGCCCCTGGTGGGCTGGGCCTACAGCTCGGCGGCGGGGTTCCCGATAGTGTTTCTTGGATTGATCCCGCTGCCCGATTTCGTGCCCGCGAGCCCCGCGCTGGCTGAGACCCTCAAGCCCTGGCATGCGTGGACCGCCTATGCGCTGGCAGGTCTGGTTGCCTTGCACGTGGCGGCAGCCCTCAAACACCACTTTGTGGACCGCGACGGCCTGATCGGCCGGATGCTGCCTGCCCGGCCCTGACGCGTGACCGGCATGCACAGCGGGCGACTTGCCCCGCAGTGCCGGTTTTTCCTTTCCTGAACAACTATCTGGAGCCGTTCACGATGACTCAATTGACTCTCCGACGCCGCGTGGCCCTGTGGCTGGCTGGTGCCTTCCTTTTGGCCGGTGGCGCGGCGCATGCGCAACAAAAACTGCTGCTTGACCAAAGCGAGATCGTCTTCGTCAGCAAGCAAATGGGTGTGCCCGTTGAAGGCCGGTTCAAGAAGTTCGATGCACAGGTGGCGTTAGATCCTGCCAAGCCCGCGACCAGCAAGGTGGCCTTCTCGGTGGACACTGGTAGCGCGACGCTGGGTGTGCGCGAAACCGATGCCGAACTGCCCAAGGCCGTGTGGTTCAACGTTCCCAGGTTTGCGCAGGCCACCTTCCAGTCCAGCGCCATCAAGGCGGTGGGCGCCGGCAAATACGAGGTGGTCGGCAAGCTCGCCATCAAGGGCGCCACGCAGGATGTGACGGTGCCAGTCACTCTCACGCAGAACGGTGCCACCACCGTCGCCGCCGGCAGCTTTGTCATCAAGCGCCTGGCGTTCAAGATTGGCGAGAACGAGTGGGCTGACACTTCCATGGTGGCTGACGACGTGCAGGTCAAGTTCAAGCTGGCCCTGGCCGGCGTGCCCAAGTTCTGATGGTTTTTTCTCTGTTTTTCGTGTCCCTTTTGTTTTCATCCAACCCCTAGGAGTATCCCTACATGCGTTCCACCTTTTTCGCCATTGCCGCCGCAGCTGCCCTGACCGCCGGTGCCGTGCACGCCGAGCCCGCCACCTATGCCGTGGATCCCACGCATACCTTTGCCACGTTCGAGATCGACCACTTTGGCGCCAGCGTCAATCGCGGCCGCTTCAACAAGAAAGAAGGCACGGTGCAGTTCGACAAGGCCGCCAAGACCGGCAAGGTGGAGCTGACGCTGCACATCGACTCCATCGACACCGGCACGGAGATGTTCGACAAGCACCTGACCAGCGCCGAGATTTTTGACGCAGGCCAGTTCCCCACTGCCAAGTTCGTGGGCGACAAGTTCACCTTCAAGGGCGACAAACTGACGGCAGTGGCCGGCAGCCTGACCATCAAGGGCAAGACGCAGCCCGTGACCCTCAAAGCCAACCAGTTCACCTGCTACGACAACCCCATGCTCAAGCGCGAAGTGTGCGGCGGCGACTTCGAGACCACCATTGACCGTACCGCGTTCGGCGTGAACTACGGCGTGGAATACGGCTTCCCCAAGAAGGTTCGCATCGTCGCCCAGATCGAGGCTGTGAAGCAGTAATTGCGTCGCTGTAGTGCCCGCGGTCTGCTTTCGTGGGACGAAATAGCAAACGCCGACCCGAGGGTCGGCGTTTGCTATTGATACATGAGCTATCAGCGCTTGTTGCTTATGGCCTTGCTGCCGATTTGACTTGTTATCACGCTGCGCGCCCACTGCACGCCCACTGCACTTGTCTTCACCGGCCTGACCGGTGGTGACGGGCCAGATGGATGCGCTCGTCCATGGACGACAGTGCCAACGCCAGCACCGTGCCGACGACGGCGCCCAGCGTGGTGTCATAGATGCGCGAGATGGCCATTTCCGCCGCCTCGCCGTGGCTGGCCAGGGTCGTCATCAGCAGCGCCATCGGGGTGACGAACACCTGGCCCAGCGCGTAATTGAAGCCGATCACCACTTCGGTCAGCACCTGCAGCACGACCACCGCCAGCAACAGCGTCCAGAACGAAGGCGACAGCGACAAGATGGCCCACGCAATGGCCGCCCCGGCAATGGTGCCCAGCGTGCGCTGCCAGGCCCGGTGCACGGTGCCCGGCAAATGCGCGCCCTGCAGGACGGCCACAGCGCCAATCCCGGCCCACGCGGGATGCGACCAGCCGGCCATGTGCGCCAGAACGGCCGCCAGCGCGGCACACAGCGACACGCGAAGGGAATACAGGGTCGCATAACCCGGGCCGATGGCCGGTGGGGCAGTTGGCGCAGCAGTGGCAACGGGAGTCGGTGCTGCAGCAGTGGCCGCTGCAGGGGCCGGCACCATGACATTCAGGTCGCGCAGGTGGTCGGTCAGCAAACACACCAGCCATGCCGCAGCCGCTCCCAAGGCTGTGGCTGCCGTGCGTTCTGCCAGGGCCAGCGGGCCACCAATGGGGCCCAGGGCGGCGCTGGCAGCAAAGATGAAGATCACCGCACCCGGCGCACCCACCTGTGTGCGATGGGCCAGCGATGCCAGCACCCCCGCCAGGGCGGCCAGCGCCAGCAGCATGACCACCGGTGGCAGCCCCGCCAGCGTCAGCCCCGACAGCAGCGCTACGGGCATGACCAGCAACGCGCCGGCCGTCAGCACGACGTAGCGACGGCGGGCGATGGGCGCAAAACGCCCGAACAGCGCAGCCAAAGCCCCCAGTCCGCCAAAGCCCGCCAAATGTTCCCAGGGCGAATAGTGCAGACCCGCCGCCACCGCAAGCACAGCCAGCGCCACCTGGATGCCCGCGATGGTGGCGTTGCGTACCGACGGGGGGCGCTGGATGGTCAGGCTCTCGCGCAGCCGCGCGGGCGAAGCCAGGTGGCGCAGCGACTGGGTCAGCGATGCGGGGGGCGGCGTTTGGTGCTTGCGATGCATGGTCGTGCGGCGGTCAAGATCCCGCCGTCCTAGCCGCGGCGCGTGGCGGCGCTGACCACGGCCAGTGCCGTCATGTTGAGCACACGGCGCATGGTGGCCGCGGGCGTCAGGATGTAGGCCGTGGCCGAGGTGCCCATCAAAATGGGCCCCACGGTCACGCCGCCGCTGGTGGTGGTCTTGAGCACGTTGTACAGGATGTTGGCCGAGTCGATGTTCGGGCAGATCAGCACATTGGCCGAGCCGGTCAGCGTGGAGTCCGGCAGATAGGTGTTGCGGATCTTGGGCTCCAGGGCCGCGTCGCCGTGCAGTTCGCCGTCGCACTCGATCTCGGGGTGGCGGGCCACGAAGATGTCGCGTGCGGCACGCATCTTGCGTGCCGACGCCCGCTTGGACGAGCCAAAGCTGGAGTGCGACAGAAACGCCACCTTGGGCGGAATGCCAAAGCGCCGCACCTCCTGCACCGACGCCCAGGCGATGTCGGCCAGTTCTTCGGCCGTGGGGTCTTCGTTGACGTAGGTGTCGGCGATGAACAGCGTGCCGTTGTTGGCGGTCATCAGGGCGTTCAGGGCCGCGTACTGCTGCTCGCCCGGGGCGTGGCCCAGGATGTTGTGGATGCGCTCCAGGTGCGTCTCGTAGGTGCCCACCAGGCCGCAGATCATCGCGTCGGCGTCGCCCAGCTTGACCATCAGCGAGGCGATGATGGTGTTGGAGCGGCGCACCGCCGCCTTGGCCACTTCGGGCGTCGCGCCATCGCGGCGCATCAGCTGGTGGTAGTGCTCCCAGTACTGGCGAAACCGCGGGTCGTCGGACGGGTCGCACACCTCCACGTCCTTGCCCGGCTGCATGCGCAGCCCCGCCTTGGCGATGCGCGCCGCAATCACGGCGGGGCGGCCGATGAGGATGGGACGCGCGATGTGGTCGTCAATGGCGATCTGCGCGGCGCGCAGGGCGCGCTCGTCCTCGCCGTCGGCATAGGCCACGCGTTTTTGCGCGTCGGGCAGAGCCTTGGCCGCATTGATCACGGGGCGCATCAGCATGCCGGTCTGATAGACGAAGCGCGACAGGCTTTCCTTGTACGCCTCCATGTCTTCGATGGGGCGCGTGGCCACGCCCGATTCAAAGGCCGCCTGCGCCACGGCGGGCGCAATCTTCAGGATCAGGCGCGAGTCAAACGGGGTGGGAATCAGATAGTCGGGGCCGAAGGTCAGCTCCTTGCCCGCGTAGGCGGCGGCCACTTCCTCGCTGACGTTCTCCTTGGCCAGCGCGGCGATCTGGCGCACGCAGGCCAGCTTCATGGCCTCGGTGATCTTGGTGGCGCCGCAGTCCAGCGCGCCGCGGAAGATGTAGGGAAAGCACAGAACGTTGTTGACCTGGTTGGGGTAGTCCGAGCGGCCGGTGGCGATGATGCAGTCCGGGCGCACGGCCTTGGCCAGCTCGGGGCGGATCTCGGGCTCGGGGTTGGCCAGCGCCAGGATGATGGGCTTGCCGGCCATGGTCTTGACCATCTCGGCCGTCAGCACGCCGGGTGCCGAGCAGCCCAGGAACACGTCGGCGCCGTTGACCACGTCGGCCAGGGTGCGCGCGTCGGTCTTTTGAGCGTAGCGGGCCTTGGATTCGTCCAGCGGGCCGCGGCCTTCGTAGATCACGCCCTTGGAGTCCACCACGAAGATGTTCTCGCGCTTCACGCCCAGGCCCACCATCACGTCCAGGCAGGCGATGGCGGCGGCGCCGGCGCCGGAGACGGCCACCTTCACCGCGGCTATGTCCTTGCCTACCAGCTCCAGGCCGTTGAGCAGCGCGGCGCTGCTGATGATGGCCGTGCCGTGCTGGTCGTCGTGGAACACCGGGATGTTCATGCGCCTGGACAGCTCACGCTCGATGTAGAAGCACTCGGGCGCCTTGATGTCCTCGAGGTTGATGCCGCCCAGCGTGGGCTCGAGCGCGGCCACGATCTCGATGATCTTGTCGGGGTCGCGCGCGTCCAGTTCGATGTCGAACACATCCACGCCGGCGAACTTCTTGAACAGGCACCCCTTGCCCTCCATCACCGGCTTGCCGGCCAGCGGGCCGATGTCGCCCAGGCCCAGCACGGCCGTGCCGTTGGTGATCACGCCCACCAGATTGCCGCGCGAGGTGTAGTCGAACGCCTTGGCCGGGTCGGCCTGGATGTCCAGGCAGGGATAGGCCACGCCGGGCGAATAGGCCAGCGACAGGTCGCGCTGGTTGGACAGGGGCTTGGTGGGCGTGACGGCGATCTTGCCGCGCGTCATGTTGCGGTGGTACTCAAGCGCGGCTTCGCGCAATGCCGCTTCGGCGGCGGACAGGGGCTGGGTCATGGCAGTGGACAGCAGAAAGGAGCGAGCAAAAAATGGGTGGACGCGCAGAGCGCGCAGCGGGCACGCCGACGCGACAATCTGGAAAGAGGCCTGCCAGCTTACTGCATGCTGATGCCGCAGACGGTGGCCGGGCCTCGTCAAAATGCCGGGGCACGACAGTCACCGACAGGCCTAAATCATGCAACACCCAGGCACCCCGGCCGGTTTGCCGCCGCCGGATTTTTTGCTGCAGCTGTTTCGCCACGCCGTCTGGCGCGCCCAGCCTCTGCACGGCATGGCGCAGCACCTGCCGGCGCCGCCGGCGGGCAGGGGCCGCACCGTGGTGCTGGGCGCAGGCAAGGCGGCCGGCTCCATGGCCCAGGCGCTGGAGGCGCTATGGCCGCCGCACGCGCCGCTGTCGGGGCTGGTGGCCACGCGCTACGGCCATGTGCCGCCGCGGCCGGCGGGCCTGGCGCAGCGTATCGAGGTGGTGGAGGCGGCGCACCCCGTGCCGGACGCCGCCGGGTTGAACGCGGCCGAGCGCATGCTGGCACTGGCACAAGGTCTTGACGCTGACGACCTGGTGCTGTGCCTCATCTCGGGCGGTGGCTCGGCGCTGCTCACGCTGCCCGCCGCCGGACTGACGCTGGCCGACAAGCAGCGCATCAACCGCGCGCTGCTGGACAGCGGCGCCGCCATTGGCGAGATGAACTGCGTGCGCAAGCACCTGTCGCGCATCAAGGGCGGGCGCCTGGCCGCGGCCTGCCACCCGGCCCGGGTGGTGACGCTGGCCATCAGCGACGTGCCGGGCGACGACCCCGGCGTCATCGCCAGCGGCCCCACGGTGCCCGACGAAACCACCTGCGCCGACGCGCTGGACATCCTGGCGCGCCTGCGCATCGACATCCCCGATACCGTGCGCGCCGCGCTGCAGGCCGGCACGCTGGAAACCCCCAAGCCCGGCGACGCGCGCTTTGCCGGCCACCAGGTGCACCTGATCGCCACGCCGCAGCAGTCGCTGCAGGCTGCCGCCGAGGCCGCGCGCGCCGCGGGCGTGGCGGCGCACATTCTGTCGGACGAGATCGAGGGCGAGTCGCGCGAAGTGGGCAAGGTGCATGCCGCACTGGCCCGCGCCGTGGCGCGCCACGGCCAGCCGTTTGCGCGGCCCTGCGTGATTTTGTCGGGCGGCGAGACCACGGTCACCGTGCGCCCGCAGCAGCAGCCGGGGGGCGCCCCGGGCCGGGGCGGGCGCGCCGGCGAGTTCTGCCTGGGACTGGCGCAGGCGCTTCAGGGGCAACCGGGGGTGTGGGCGCTGGCGGCCGACACCGATGGCATCGATGGCATGCTGAACAACGCCGGCGCGCGCGTGGCGCCCGACACTCTGGCGCGCGCCGCGGCGCTGGGCCTGCGCATTGGCGACCACCTGGATCGCAACGACGCCTATGGCTACTTTGAGGCGCTGGGCGATCTGGTCATCACCGGCCCCACGCACACCAATGTGAACGACTTTCGGGTGCTACTTATTTTGTAGCTATTGACGCTTGTTAAATAAGCGCTGGAGGCTTTTTTGGCTGGTGTTGCGCCGCAGTCAGCGCCAGCGTCAGAGCTGGCCTTCGGTCAGCGTGTCGAGCTGAAAACGCCCCGACTTGTCCCACAGCCAGGTGTCGGTATAGGTCACGCGCTGCATGCGCGCGGGCACGGGAAAGGGCGCCGCAGCGCGCACCGTGCGCTCGATCTCGGCGATCACGTCGGGCGCGTGGCGCGGTGCGCGCATCCAGCGCAGGGCTGTCACGCGGCCGCCCCGGTCAACGTCCACCTCCAGCACGCCAATGGCATGCAGCAGTGGGGGCAGCTTGCCCTTGTAGATGCGTTGCGTGTTCAGGCCGTAGATGTGGCTGGCCGCATCGTGGCGGTAGGCGCGCGGCGTGGTGGCGGCCGACGCGCGTACCTGGCCCCGGGCTGCTTCATCGACGGCGCCCGGTGTGGCCGAGTCCTGCGGCCGGGGGACGTCGGGGGCGGATTTGCATGCGGCGACGATGGCGGCCACCAGCGCCATCAGGCTGGCGGGCAGCCAGGACGGGCGTGCGGTCTGGCGTGCCGTATTGCCTGAGGCAGGTGGCGTGCGGTCGGGTGCGTCGTGGGGGTGCTGGGGCATGGTGGTTGGGGCTGTGCGGCAGCGGTTGGGTGTGGGCTGGGTTGATTTTGTGTAAAAACGCCTTGAGCCTTTGTAATTCAAGCGCTGACAGCTATCATTAAAATAGCTAAAGAGCAAAGTCTGATTACTTAGAATATCCGCCAGGAGTACCCCATGAGCATCAAGAGCGACAAATGGATCCGCCGCATGGCCGAGCAGCACGGCATGATCGAGCCCTTCGAGCCCGGCCAGATCCGCGAGAGCGGCGGTCACAAGATCATCAGCTACGGCACCAGCAGCTACGGTTACGACATCCGCTGCGCCCGTGAATTCAAGGTTTTCACCAACATCCACAGCACCGTGGTGGATCCCAAGAACTTCGACGAAAAGAGCTTTGTCGATTTTGAGGGCGACCACTGCATCATCCCGCCCAACAGTTTTGCGCTGGCGCGCACGATGGAATACTTTCGCATCCCGCGCGACGTGCTCACCATCTGCCTGGGCAAGAGCACCTACGCGCGCTGCGGCATCATCGTCAACGTCACCCCGTTCGAGCCCGAGTGGGAGGGCTATGTGACGCTGGAGTTTTCCAACACCACGCCGCTGCCCGCCAAAATCTACGCTGGCGAGGGCTGCGCCCAGGTGCTGTTCTTCCAGGGCGACGAGCAGTGTGAGACCAGCTACAAAGACCGCAACGGCAAATACCAAGGCCAGCACGGCGTGACGCTGCCGCGCGCCTGATGATCCCGGGAGCCGCACCGTGCGGCGGCGCGCGCCGTCCGTCGTCAACAGATTGACACAATCGTTTCATAGATTAGCCCCTCTTTCAACTGGGGAATTTAATGAAGAAATCAGCGATTGCGTTGGCGGTGGGTGTGGCCTTGTCGGGGCTTTTGGCGGCCTGTGGCGGTAGTGACGATGGCCCGGCGGATGTGCCCTCGGTCAGCAATCCGAACAAGTTCTTCAACCGCACCGCCACCTTTGCGGTGTGCGCGCAGGTGGGTTCCTCGTGCGAAGACAGCACGCCGACGGCAGCAGAGATCGTTGCCGCCAGCGAAGACGGCATGACGCTGGTCTATACCAACAGCCTCAAGGGTGAAGTCGGCTTCGTCGACATCGTGGATCCAGCCGCGCCCAAGGCCCTGGGCAAGCTCGCCATGGGTGGCGAGCCCACCTCGGTCACCGTGCTGGGTAGCCATGCACTGGTGGCGGTGAACACGTCGGCCAACTTCATCAACGCCTCGGGCAAGCTGGTGGTGGTGGACATCGCCAAGCGCTCGGTGGTCACTGAAATCCAGCTCGGCGGTCAGCCCGACTCGGTGGCGCGCAGCAAGGACGGCAAGTACGTGGCCGTGGTGATCGAAAACGAGCGCGACGAGAGCGTGAACAAGGGCGCGCTGCCCCAGGCGCCCTCGGGCTACCTGACCATTGTTGACACCGTGGGCGCCCCCGCCACCTGGAAGACGCGCAACGTCGAGCTCAAGGGCCTGGCCACGCTCTACCCCGAGGACGCCGAGCCCGAGTACGTCTCCATCAACGACGACAACGTGGCCGTGGTCACGCTGCAAGAGAACAACCACATTGCGCTGGTCGATCTGCCCACGGGCAAGGTCACCAGGCACTTCAGCGCCGGTGCGGTCACCCTGACCCAGGTGGACTTGACCGACGCCCCGCGCCCCAACAGCGTCAACCTGACCGAGACCCAGGCCAACCGCCTGCGCGAGCCCGATGGCGTGACCTGGCTCTCCAAAGCCCAGTTCGCCACCGCTAACGAAGGTGACCTGAACGGCGGCAGCCGTGGCTTCACCATCTTCAACACCGACGGCACGGTGGCTTACGACGCCGGCAACACCCTGGAGCACCTGGTGGCGCGCATCGGCCACACCAATGACAAGCGCTCTGACGCCAAGGGCAACGAGCCCGAAAACGTCGCTTTTGGCCGTTTTGATGGCACCGACTACCTGTTTGTCGCCTCCGAGCGCTCTAGCGTGCTGGCCGTGTACGACATGGGCCAGAAAAACCAGCCGGTCTTCAAACAAGTGCTGCCCGCAGCGCTGGCACCCGAAGGCGTGCTGGCGATTCCGTCGCGCAACCTGCTGATTGCCGCCAGCGAGAACGACGACCGCGCCACCAACTCGACGCTGCGCTCCGCCCTCAACATCTACCAGTACCAAAGCGCGCCTGCAGCCTACCCGACCATCCAGTCGGTCAACCGCGCCGCCGACGGCACGCCGATCCCCTGGTCGGCGCTGTCGGGCCTGGCGGCGGCGCCTACGGGTTCTATCGTCTATGGCATTGACGACAGCTTCTTCCGCGGCAACCGCATTTTCGAGATCGACACCAGCACCAAGCCTGCCAGCCTCAAGCGCGAAATCCGCATCACCGACCCGAACGGCAAGATTGCCGCCCTGGCCGCCACGCTGCCCGCTGCCAAGGATGCCAACGCCTTTGACGCCACCGACCTGGCCGCACTGGTGAACGCCGACGGCAGCGTCAACCTCGACCCCGAAGGCATTTCGCTGGCCTCGGCTGGTGGCTTCTGGATTGCCTCCGAAGGTGCCGGCACGGTGGGCGACGCGGCGCGTCCGGTGCTGTCGGCCAACCTGGTGTTCAAACTCTCGGCCAGCGGCGTCATCGAAGAAATCATCCAGCTGCCGGCCGAGGTCAATGCCAAGCAGCAGCGCTTTGGCTTTGAGGGCATTGCTGAATCTAACGGCAAGCTGGTGGTGGCCTTCCAGCGCGCCTGGGCGGGCGAGACACAGCCGCGCATCGGCGTCTATGACCTGGCGGCAAAGACCTGGCAGTTCATGTTCTATCCGCTCGACGCCGTCACCTCGCCCAACAAGGGCTGGGTGGGCCTGTCGGAAATCACCGCACTGGGCAACAACCGCTTTGTAGTGATCGAGCGCGACAACCAGGGCGGCCCCGATGCCCGCGTCAAGAAGCTCTACCGCATCGACCTGACCGGCGTGGCCAACGGCGCCACGCTGACCAAGACCCTGATGCGCGACGTGCTGCCCGACCTGCGCAAGACCAATGGCCTGGTGGTCGAGAAGATCGAAGGCTTTGCCGTGCTGGCCAATGGCGATGCGCTGCTGGTCAACGACAACGACGGCGTGGACGAGAACAATGGCGAAACCTGGCTCTTCAACCTGGGCAAGCTCAATTTGAACTGATGCCGCTGGCCTGCCAGCCTTGCGGACGCAAGGGGCGCGCGTAAACTGCGCCTTCTTGCGCCCACAGGGCTGGGCGCGCCAGGAGGCGCACTATGAGATGGGAAGGCAACCGGCAGTCAGACAACGTGGAAGACCGCCGCAGCGCAGGCGGCGGCTTCAGGGGTGGCCGTTCCATCGGCATCGGCACGATCATCGTGGCGCTGATTGGCTGGGGCGTGTTCGGCATCAACCCGCTCACCACCATCGGCTTGCTGTCCGACGGCTCGGCGCCGCCAGCGCAACAGGCACCTGCGCAGCGCCCGTCCGGTGATGATCGCCAGGCCGTTTTTGTATCCACCGTGCTGGCATCCACCGAAGACGTATGGGCGGACTTGTTTCAGCGCGGTGGCGCGCAGTACCCCATGCCCAAGCTGGTTTTGTTTCGCGGCGCCACGCCCACGGCCTGCGGCACGGGGCAAAGCGCCATGGGTCCGTTTTACTGCCCGGGTGACCACAAGGTGTACCTGGATCTGGACTTTTTCGACACCATGAGCCGCCAACTGGGCGCCCCCGGCGAATTTGCCCGTGCCTACGTGATCGCCCACGAGGTCGGCCACCACATACAGACGCTGGTGGGCACTACCGCCAAGGTGGACGGCATGCGCGGGCGCATCAGCCAGCGCGATCAGAACGCCCTGTCGGTACGGCTGGAGTTGCAGGCCGATTGCTACGCAGGCATCTGGGCCCACCATTCGCAGCAGGCCAAGAACTGGCTGGAGCGGGGCGACATCGAATCCGCCGTGAACGCAGCCGAACAGATTGGCGACGACAAGCTACAGCGCGAAGCCACAGGCACGGTGCGCCCCGACAGTTTCACCCACGGCTCCAGCGCCCAGCGCGTGCGCTGGTTCACGCAGGGCTTCAAGACGGGCAATGTGCAGGCCTGCGATACCTTCAAGGCACAGGCGCTGTAGGCGTGCAGCACAGCCAGCGGTCTGTTGGGGGGCAATGCTGGCGCGGCCGTGGCGGCTTGCCCTGGCTGAAGCCACTTCCTGGCCCTGACCCTTGCCGGCGCCGCAATGCGACAATAGCGCCTTGATGACACAACCCTACTCCACTCTTGCGCTGGCCGAACCGCTCAAGCGCGCCGTAGCCGACATGGGCTACGAGAACATGACCCCGATCCAGGCGCAGGCGATCCCTGTCGTGCTGACCGGCAAAGACGTGATGGGCGCTGCCCAAACGGGCACCGGCAAGACCGCGGCTTTCTCGCTGCCGCTGCTGCAGCGCCTGCTCAAGCACGAAAACAGCTCTGCCTCTCCGGCCCGCCACCCCGTGCGCGCGCTGGTGCTGCTGCCCACGCGCGAGCTGGCCGACCAGGTGGCGCAGCAGATTGCGATGTATGCCAAGTACACCAAGCTGCGCAGCACCGTGGTGTTTGGCGGCATGGACATGAAGCCGCAGACCGCCGAGCTGAAAAAAGGCGTCGAGGTGCTGGTGGCCACGCCCGGCCGCCTGCTGGATCACATCGAGGCCAAGAGCGCGGTGCTCAACCAGGTCGAGTACGTGGTGCTGGACGAAGCCGACCGCATGCTGGACATTGGCTTTCTGCCCGACCTGCAGCGCATCCTCAGCTACCTGCCCAAGCAGCGCACCACGCTGCTGTTCTCTGCCACGTTCTCGCCCGAGATCAAACGCCTGGCCGGCAGCTATCTGCAAGACCCGGTCACCATCGAGGTCGCCCGCCCCAACGAGACCGCCTCCACCGTCGAGCAGCGCTTTTTCAGCGTGGATGGCGACGACAAGCGCCGCGCCATTCAGCATGTGCTCGATGAGCGTGGGCTTAAACAGGCCTTCATCTTTGTCAACAGCAAGCTGGGCTGCGCCCGCCTGGCGCGCAGCCTGGAGCGTGATGGTCTCAAGACGGCTGCCCTGCACGGCGACAAGAGCCAGGACGAACGCCTGAAGGCCCTGGACGCCTTCAAGAATGGCGAAGTGGACTTGCTGGTCTGCACCGACGTGGCCGCGCGGGGACTGGACATCAAGGACGTGCCTGCGGTGTTCAACTTTGACGTGCCTTTCAATGCCGAGGATTACGTGCACCGCATTGGCCGCACGGGCCGCGCGGGCGCATCGGGGCTGGCCGTGACGCTGGTGGCCAGCAGCGACACCCGCCTGGTGGCGGACATTGAAAAGCTCATCAAGAAAAAGATCGATCTGGAGCTGCTGCCGCTGCGGCATGAGCGCCCCGGCGCCCGGCAGCAGGGGCGCCTGGGCGATGGGCGCCGCGCCTGGGGTGGCAGCGACGCAGACGAGGGCACCGCCGCGCCCCGAGGCCGAGAGCGCAGCGCTTACCGGCCTGCGCCGCACGCCTCGCGCGACCCGTTCTTTGACAAACCCTACGAAGCCAGCGCAGCCGCGGGGGCATCGGCCAGCTGGGAGGTGACGCCCAGGGCCTCGCCAGCGCGCCCGGGCGTGTCTGCCAACATCAAGCCCAAACGCAAGGTAGCTGCCTTGTTCAAGGCACCCCAGTCAGCGGCGTCCGAGTCGTCGATCAGCTGACGACGTCTTGAATCCTGCCCCAGGGCCACCGTTGCCGCGGTCTTGCATGGTGGGCCAACCAGCCAACGTCTTGTCGCTGCGGTGAAGGGGCATCGCTACCCGGGCTGCTGCGCTTGCGGGCATTGCACCTTGCAGTGTTCGCGCTCGGCCAGCGTCGTGCCAAACCGCACTGCGCTCAGGCAGCCGCCCCAGACGCAGCCTGTATCCAGCGCCAGCAGGTCGGGGCGGTTCATCCAGCCCAGCGTGGACCAGTGGCCGAACGCAATCAGCGTGCCCTGTGTGCGCCTGTCTGGTGCGTCAAACCACGGCACCAGCCCTTCGGGCGCGTGGCTGGCGCTTTCGGTGCTTTCAAAATCCATGCGGCCCTCGGGCGTGCAAAACCGCAGGCGCGTGAACGCATTCACGATGATGCGCAGCCGATCCGCGCCTTGCAGACTGGCATCCCAATGGTTGGGACTGTTGCCGTACATCTGCTGCAGAAAGTCTGCCAGTCCGGCGCTCTGCAGCATGGATTGCACCTCGGCAGCCAGGCACAGCACGTCATCCGCGGACCATTGCGGCAGCACGCCGGCATGCACCATCAGCAGGCTTTGGCCGCCATGCTCCACGCGCCGTGCCAGTGGTTGATGGCGTACCCAGTCCAGCAGTGCATCCCGGTCGGAGGCCTGCAAAACGCCTTGCAGCGTGTCGCGCCGAGAGGGCTTGCGCACGCCATGGGCCGTGGCCAGCAGGTGCAGATCATGGTTGCCCAGCACCGTGCGCGCGCTGTCGCCCAGTTGCATGCAGCGGCGCAGCACGGTTGCCGAGCCGGGGCCACGGTTGACCAGATCGCCCAGCAGATACACCGTGTCGCGGCTGGGAGAAAAACCGATCGCGGACAGCAGCCGCTCGAAGGCATCGTCACATCCTTGAATGTCGCCTACGCAATAAAGAGCCATATTGGTTTTGTGCCAGTGTTGTTGAAAGTACGTATGCCGAATTTCTCGTCAGGCGCAGCCCCGGGGTGCTTTCCGGGAAGCGACCGGGTAACGGCGGCGCCTTTGTGGTTATTTGTGTACTTCGGATCATGCAATCCCATGACGATGAGAGCCTGCTTCAGGATACGCTTGCCCTGTACCGCGCCGGCTGAGATTCCAGGCCCGGAAGGGAAATCGCGGCTTATTGTGGCGTCTGCTTCATTGGCAGAGAGCACTTGTGGCGCTGTTTTTTGCGTTGCTTGCCTGCGGGATCAATCGTGTCAGGGCGGGTTATTGCGTTAGTAACTGATTGAATCGACCACTGACACAAAAAGCACCGCTGCGCAGAGACGGTGATCGGGTGCCCCAGGGCGCCACGTTCGTGGCGGTGTGCAACCTGCTAAAGGTTCTTTGAATGGCTGTCCGCCGAACCAAAGGAAGAGGGTCCAGGCTGTGGGATTTGGCGTGTTGATTGAAGGCAGCCCGAATTTTTAAGGAATTTTCGTGAATCGGTAACACGGCTAGATTCGCATCTCTATAATTGGCGCGTTATTAATTCCTAACGCCAGTAAATACCGCTATGACCACCAGCTACAAAGAATTGTTGAAGCAACGCGAAGCCCTTGAGCAGCAAATCAACGAAGCACGGCGCCGCGAGTTGACATCCGCCATCGCTCAGGTACGCGATTTGGTGGCCGAGTATGGATTGACGCAGCAGGATGTATTCCCGGCAGGCCGGGCCGGCCGTGTCGCTGCCGCTGGTGGCGTCAAGGTGGCTCCTAAATACCGCGACCCCGTTACCGGCCAGACCTGGACCGGGCGCGGCAAGGCGCCCAAGTGGATTCAAAACGAAGACCGCGAAAAGTTCGCCATTTGAGATGATTTGCTCTGGCGGGACTGCCGCTCGCGGCTGACAACCACGCAGACATTGCCGATGTTTCAATGAGCAAATGCCGACAAGACCCGCCCAGGCTAATCTTGGGCGGGTTTTCTTTTGGCACATTGTCGTGCCAGCGTACAGGGTGACGGGGAGTGGCGTGCAGCCCTGGTCTTGGGCGGTTGCTGCGTATTGTGCAACGCGTTTTTTCAAGAGTCCCGGCGAGGGAAAAGCCTCTTGTGCTATGCCGCACTATGCTCCTTGGTCATCAAGCCTTTCCTTGCATTCAAAATAGCTATGAAGAAGGCTTTTGTGCCGTCAGTGCATGAACAGCGCACAGACTTCATATTGCTGGCATTTGCTGTAAATGGGTCGTCATCTCAGATCTCACCAGTGAATCCGGGGGGATGAATCGCACCACTCCTTGCGCCCCGTCCTGACCTGCATCACCACAGAAACATCAGGGTTATGCAGGTCATCCAAAACGCTGTTGTTTCACGGACGTGGCTGATGGAGACTGGCGGTGGAGATTTTGCCGCCGTCAGCCAGATGGGCGATATTGCATTGCCGCATTGGCTTTGGGGCGGTGCGCTGCCAGAATGGGTCTTCTTCGCCCACAACTGGAGTACCCCATGGCTGCTTCCAACACCCCAGACCACGCTTTTGCCGGCACGCTCAAGACTTTCACCACGGCGTCGGGCAAAGAGGGCCGGTTTTACTCGCTGCCCGCGCTGGCGCGCAAATTCCCAGGCGTGAGCCGCCTGCCGGTGTCGATTCGCATCGTGCTCGAATCGGTACTGCGTAATTGCGATGGGCGCAAGGTGACGCCCGCGCATGTGGAGCAACTGGCCAACTGGGGCCCCGATGCGCCGCGCAAGGACGAGATCCCGTTCGTCGTCTCGCGCGTGGTGCTGCAGGACTTTACCGGCGTGCCCCTGCTGGCCGACCTGGCCGCCATGCGCAGCGCGGCGCAGCGCCTGGGCAAGAACCCCCAGAAAATCGAGCCGCTGGTGCCCGTGGATCTGGTGGTGGACCACTCCATCATGGTGGACCACTACGGCACCAAAAAAGCGCTGGACTTGAACATGAAGCTCGAATTTCAGCGCAACCGCGAGCGCTACGAGTTCATGAAGTGGGGCATGCAGGCCTTTGACACCTTTGGTGTGGTGCCCCCTGGCTTTGGCATCGTGCACCAGGTCAACCTGGAATACCTGGCGCGCGGCGTGCACAAGGCGGGCAAGGTCTATTACCCCGACACGCTGGTGGGCACCGACAGCCACACCACCATGATCAATGGCATTGGCGTGGTGGGCTGGGGTGTGGGCGGCATCGAGGCCGAGGCCGCCATGCTGGGCCAGCCGGTGTACTTGCTGACGCCCGACGTGGTGGGCTTTGAACTCACCGGGCGACTGCGCGAGGGCGTCACCGCCACCGATCTGGTGCTCACCGTGACTGAGTTGCTGCGCCGGCACAAGGTGGTGGGCAAGTTTGTCGAGTTCTTTGGCGAGGGCACGCGCACTCTGGCGCTGCCTGATCGCGCCACCATCGGCAACATGGCGCCCGAATACGGCGCCACCATGGGCTTCTTTCCGGTGGATGAGAAGACCATCGAGTATTTCAAGGGCACGGGCCGCACCAAGGGCGAGATCGAGGCCTTCGAGGCCTACTTCAAGGCGCAGGGCCTGTTCGGTGTGCCGCGCGCCGGAGACATCGATTACTCGCAGGTGGTGCGTCTGGATCTGGGCGATGTCACGCCCAGCCTGGCAGGCCCCAAGCGCCCGCAAGACCGCATCGAACTGGGCCAGGTGAGTCGGCAGTTCGCTGCGTTGTTCAGCAAACCCGTGGCCGAGTCCGGCTTCAACCAGCCACCCGAGCGTCTGACGCTGCGCCACCGCGTTGGCTGCGGCGAGGGCGGCCCGGCAGCCGAGGCGCCGCAGCCCCGGCCGGGCGCCGCGCGGCCGGTGGTCGAGATGGTGAGCAACCGCCCGACGCTGGAAACCGCGCACGCACCCGCCGCCACGGCCACGGTGTGCGAGCTGCCGAAGGATGAGGCCCAGGTGCTCAAGATCGGCAACGGCGACGTGCTGATTGCCGCCATCACCAGCTGCACCAACACCAGCAACCCCAGCGTGCTGCTGGCCGCGGGCCTGCTGGCCAAGAAGGCCGTGAAGGCGGGGCTGCGGGTGGCGCCGCACATCAAGACTTCGCTCGCGCCCGGCTCGCGCATCGTGACTGAATACCTGCAAAAGACCGAGCTGCTGCCCTACCTCGAAAAGCTCGGCTTTGCCGTGGCGGGCTACGGCTGCACCACCTGCATTGGCAACGCGGGCGACCTGGCACCCGAGATCAACGAGGCCATCACCGCCAACGACCTGGTGTGCGCCGCCGTGCTGTCGGGCAATCGCAACTTCGAGGCGCGCATCCACCCCAACCTGAAGGCCAATTTTCTGGCCAGCCCGCCGCTGGTGGTGGCCTACGCGATCGCGGGCACGGTGCTCAAGGACTTGATGACCGAGCCCCTGGGCCGGGGCAAGGGCGGGCGCGACGTGTATCTTGGCGATGTGTGGCCCAGCAGCGACGAGATCCACGCCTTGATGAAGCACGCGATGAACCGCAAGGCTTTCAAGGAAAACTACGCCAAAGTGCACAAGGAGCCCGGCGCGCTCTGGAAAAAGATCAACGGCGTGACCGGCGACGTGTATTCATGGCCCGCCAGCACCTACATCGCAGAACCGCCGTTCTTTGCCGGTTTTGCTCTTGATTCCGTAGCGGCTGGCGCAGAATCTACGGGTGCTTCAGGCGAAAATTCTGCTGATTCGGTACTGGGCGCACGCATCATGGCGCTGTTTGGCGACTCCATCACCACCGACCACATCTCGCCCGCAGGCTCGATCAAAGAAAGCTCGCCCGCAGGCCAGTGGCTGCTGCAGCACGGCGTGCAAAAGGCCGACTTCAACAGCTACGGCGCGCGCCGCGGCAACCACGACGTCATGATGCGCGGCACCTTTGCCAACGTGCGCATCAAAAACCTGATGATCCCGCCGCTGCCCGGCGGCTCGCGCGAGGAGGGCGGCGTGACCCTGTTCCAGGGCGACGGACCGATGCAGGGCCAGAAGATGCCCATCTTTGATGCCGCCATGCAGTACATCGCCAGCAAAACGCCGACCGTGGTCTTTGCGGGCGAGGAATACGGCACAGGCTCCAGCCGCGATTGGGCGGCCAAGGGCACGCAGCTACTGGGCATCAAGGCCGTGGTGGCGCGCAGCTTCGAGCGCATCCACCGCTCCAACCTGGTGGGCATGGGGGTGCTGCCGCTGCAGTTCAAGGCAGGCGACACCTGGGAGTCGCTGGGCCTGACGGGCAGCGAGGTGATCGACGTGTTGCCCGACGCCGCGCTCACGCCGCAAAGCGATGCCCGCCTGGTCATCCACCGCGCCGATGGCACGCGCCAGGAGGTCACGGTCACGCTGCGCATCGACACCCCCATCGAGGTGGACTACTATCGCGCCGGCGGCATCCTGCCCTATGTGCTGCGCCAGTTGCTGACGGCCTGACCGGCGCTGAAGCGGGCCGACAATCGGGGCATGCAAAAACAAGTCTTGATTGCCGGCGGCGGCATCGGCGGGCTGGCTGCGGCACTGGGCAGCGCCCGTGCGGGTTGGGAGGTGCGCCTGTTCGAGCGCGCCGACGCTTTTTCAGAAGTGGGCGCGGGCGTGCAGATCGGCCCCAACGTGGTGCGGCGGCTGCAGGCGTGGGGCCTGCAGGGTGCGCTGCAGGCGGTGGCGTCGTTTCCCGATCGGCTGCAGGTGCGCAGCGCCCGCAGCGGCGCCCAGCTGGCCGCGCTGCGCCTGGGCGCCCGTGCCATAGAGCGCTACGGCGCGGCCTACGCCACCATCCACCGGGCTGATCTGCACGCCCTGCTGCTGGAGGCGGTGCGCGACTTGCCCCAGGTGCACCTGAATCTGGGACTGACCGTGCAGCAGCATGTGGACGACGGCAGCGCCGTCACCGTGCGGCTTGCCTACGCCGACGGCCGGCAGATTGATGTGGAGGGCGACGCGCTGATTGGCGCCGACGGTCTGCGCAGCGCCACCCGCGCCTGCCTGCTGGGCCGGACGCCCACGCGCGTGTCGGGCCATCTGGCCTACCGCGCCGTGGTGCGCCAGGACGCGCTGCCGCAGCCGCTGCGCAGCGGCGACGTGACCGTCTGGCTGGGGCCACGCCTGCATGTCGTGCAGTACCCGCTGCGCCGCGGCGAACTGCTCAACGTGGTGGCCATACGCCACGGCCAGCCGCCCGCCGATCTGGATGGCTGGGACCACAGCGCCAACGCCGCCGACCTGGAGGCCGCGCTGGCCCGCACCTGCGCGCCACTGCAAGACTTGATCAAAGCCGTGCCCCAGGCCGGCGGCGGCTGGCGCCTGTGGCCGCTGCTGGACCGCCCGCCCGTCGCCGGTCCGCACGAGATGGCACGCGGCCTGGTGGCCCTGGTGGGCGACGCGGCCCACCCCATGCGCCCCTATCTGGCGCAGGGCGCGGGCATGGCCATTGAAGACGCGGCCGAGCTGCAGCGCGCCCTGTCCATGCACGACCTGGAGGTGACCCTGCGCCTGCGCCGCTACGCGCTCAACCGCTGGCAGCGCAACGCCCGCGTGCAAGAGCGCGCGCGCCGCAACGGCCGCATCTTCCACGCCACTGGCCCCGTGCGCTGGGGGCGCGACCTGGCCTTGCGCCTGCTGGGCGAGCGCCTGCTGGACGTGCCGTGGCTGTACCGCGGCGACGGCTCCAGCGCCAGCTCGCTGTGAAAAGCCTGGTCGCAGAGGGCGGTGGCGCTGTGGCGCTTTGTTTTTGATAGCTGCCGGCGCAGTAGCGGGGGCAGTCTGCGCGGGGCCGATAATCTGCGCTTTGGTTTTTTGTCAGGACGTTTGCGTGGATACCCTCTTGCTGCTCAAGGCCGCCATCATGGGCGTGGTCGAAGGGCTGACCGAATTTCTGCCCATTTCTTCCACCGGCCATCTGATTCTTGCGGGGTCCCTGCTGGGGTTTGACGATGCCAAGGCCAAGGTGTTTGACATTGCCATCCAGACGGGCGCCATCTTCGCGGTCATTCTGGTGTACTGGCAGCGCATCCGCGACACCCTGGTGGCGCTGCCCAGCCAGCGGCAGGCCCAGCGTTTCACCTTGAATGTGTTGATCGGCTTTTTCCCCGCCGTGTTGCTGGGGCTGCTGCTGGGCAAGGCCATCAAGGCGCATCTGTTCACTCCCGTGGTGGTGGCGAGCACCTTCATTCTGGGCGGGCTGATCATTTTGTGGGCCGAGCGCCGACAGCAGGTGGCCGTGCGCATCCAGTCCGTCGATGACATGACGCCGCTGGACGCGCTGAAGGTGGGCCTGGTGCAGTGCCTGGCCATGGTGCCCGGCACCAGCCGCAGCGGCGCCACCATCATCGGCGGCATGCTGCTGGGCCTGTCGCGCAAGGCGGCGACCGACTATTCGTTCTTTCTTGCCATTCCCACGCTGATTGGCGCCGGTGCCTACAGCCTGTACAAAGAGCGCGCGCTGTTGTCGGCGGCAGACATTCCGATGTTTGGCGTGGGTCTGGTGTTTTCGTTCATCAGCGCCTGGCTGTGCGTGCGCTGGCTGCTGCGCTACATCAGCACGCACAGCTTCGTGCCGTTTGCCTGGTATCGCATCGTCTTCGGGGTGGTGGTGCTGGCCACCGCCTGGAGTGGCGTAGTCACCTGGCAGCAATAGCGCCAGCGCGGCGGCTGGCTGGCGCGATCAGGCGTGCGATGCGGTGCGCCCGATGTCCGGCCAGCGGTGGTGCAGGTAGATCCACGACACCAGTCCCACCAGCATCAGCGCCAGCGACGTGGCTGCCAGAGCCACGCCAGAGTGCATCACCAGCGGCGCCACCACGCCAGCCACCAGCCCGTTGGCCGTGGCGCCCACAAAAGCCTGCAGCGATGACGCCATGCCCCGGCGCTGCGGGAACAAGTCCAGCACCAGCAGCGTGACCACGGGCACCATCAGCGCCCAGCCAAAAGAGAAGATGCCTATGGGCCACAGCGCCCAGGACACGTGCGGCGCCAGCACCAGGTTGGCACCCAGGTTGAGCAGCGCCATCGCCAGCATGATCACGAAGCCGTGGCGAATCTGGCGCTTTGGCGGTATGCGCCCCGCCAGCCGACCGCTGCACCAGGCGCCGCCCATGATGCCGGTGATGGTGACCAGAAACAGCCAGAAGAACTGCGTGGGGCCCAGCTCCAGCAGCTCACCCAGGAAAGCCGGGGCCGACAGCACATACAAAAACATGCCGTTGAACGGCACGCCGCTGGCCAGCGCCAGCAGCATGAAGCGCGGGCTGGTGCCCAGCTCCCAGTAGCCGCGCAGCAGGTGGCCCATGTGCAGCGGCTGGCGGTCTTTGGGCGGCAGGGATTCGGGCAGCAGCCGCCAGTTGGCCAGCCACAGCAGCAGGCCCACGCCGGTCAGAAACCAGAACACGCTGTGCCAGCCCAGGTGCACCGACAGCCAGCCGCCAACGATGGGGGCAATGGCGGGCGCCGCGCCAAAAAAGAGGGTCACCTGGGCCATTACCCGCTGCGCCTGCATGGGCGGGAACATGTCGCGGATCACTGCGCGCGACACCACGATGCCCGCGCCCGCCGACAAACCCTGCAACGCCCGAAACAGCACCAGCTGGCCGATGTTCTGCGACAGCGCGCAGCCCATCGATGCCAGCGTGAACACCGCCAGGCCCCACAGCACCACGGGCCGGCGCCCAAAGCTGTCGGACAGCGAGCCGTGGAACAGCGTCATGAACGCAAACGCGAACAGATAGACCGACAGCGTCTGCTGCATCTGCACCGGCGAGGCGCCCAGCGCACCGGCGATGGCCGAGAACGCGGGCAGGTAGGTGTCGATGGCAAAAGGCCCCACCATGCCCAGCAGGGCCAACAAAATGGCAAGAGCCCAGCGCGGCGCGCGCCATAGGTGTTCTGCGTCAGGATGCATGGGGCGGGTGAGGCGGGGGCAGGTGGTGAAAGAGGTGATGCGGCGCAGTGGCTACGAACGCACATACCGATGCGGATGTCAAGAAGGGCACTTTGCAAGGCATTGCCCAGCGCGGCGCGCGGCGGCGCATTATCGGCCACGCACCGCAGCAGCGCAGTCGGCAATTGGGTGTATTTGCTACTTTATTAGTAGCTGCCAGCGCTTGTCCTGCAAGCGCTGGCGCCTTAAAAGGCTACAGAGAGAAGTAGCTGCTCAATGACCGCCATGCGGTTTGCCATGACCCATTGCTGGTGTGGCCGCGGCATTGACTGCGCGCACGCTGGCTTGTACCTGCTGCGTGGTGCGCTGGCCATCCTTGTCTTCAAACACCAGAGTCAGCGGCACGGTGGCGCCCTGGGGCACAGGCTGCTTCAGATCCATCAGCATGATGTGGTAGCCGCCGGGCCTGAGCTCCACGGCCTGGCCCGCGGGCAACTCCAGGGCGGTGATGGGGCGCATCTTCATCACGTCGTCCACCAGTTTCATCTCGTGCACCTCGGTCACTCCGGCCACTGGGCTGCTGGCGCCGACCAGGCGTGCGTCCTGCGCAGCCTGCAGCCGCATGAAGGCCCCCGTGGCCTTTTGCTGCGGCACGGTGGCGCGCACCCAGGGCTCTTGCACGCTGACCTGTGCGTGGGCCGCGCCGGCCAACAACAAGGCAGCGGCGGTTGCAATGCGAAATACGGAGAGTTTTGCGAACATGAAAAATCCTTGAATCAAAAATCGACGGGCTGGCGCGATGGCGCCGCCCAGGCAGGCCGCAGCAAGGGCTGCGCAGATGCACGCTGCGAGCCGCGGTCAGCCGAGGAAGGGGGGTGTCGAAGAGGCGCCGGGCGGCCCGCGCGCAGGCAAAGGTGCGCGGCTGAGTGCCGGCACATGCGTCTGGCGCAAGGCAGACCGCGCAAACATGTGAGCCGGCTGCCCTAAGCCGTGCAGCGCAGCACCGTCTGGCGGGGGCAGCAGGAATGGCAGACACAATGCGCAGTCCAGCGTGTGCGCGCGATGGGCAGTGCTGTCGGTGTCCGTCGCAGTATTGCCGCTGACCGCCACCCAGCGCTCCTCGCCCGATGCGCTGCAGACACGTTCCCAGCCGCCGTTCAGCGGCCCTGCCTGTACCCAGGGTGACGCCATCGCCACACCCAGCGACAGGACAAAGCACGCCAGCAACAGGCGCGCCAGGCGTGGAGCATTGCGCAGAACATGCATGGTGCACGCATTATCGACGGGCAGACGGACTCCACGCCTGCCGGGCAGGGCGGCATTGGCGGGGGTGCTTGCTGGCTCTTAGCGCGGGGGAGTCGCTACAGCAGGATGATCTCGGCACGGCCATTCAGGATGGGCTTGCACAGGATCTTGTAGCCGTGCGCATCAAAGCCCGGCGCCACCGTATCCAGTCGCCGGGCTGCATGCACATCAGCGGCGCTGCCCAGGTGGTGCCAGTGGCGGATGACGTGGATCTGCTGCCAGCCGCCATCGCGCTCCACCAGACCAGTGGCGCCCGGGTAGGGCCAGCAGGTGGCTGCGCGAATTGACGCTCTTGCCGATGTGCAGCGGCAAGTCCCCATCGGCACCGTGAAAGATATACACCCCCGGCGCGCAAGGCATGTTCTCAATGGCCACGCGCAGGTGGCCGGGGTATTCGTGGGCGCGGGTCTCGCCAAACCCGCAGTGGCGGCGGCGGTGCAGTTGCAGTCTCTCGAAAAAGGGGCGCGCATCGGAGGCTGCAATTGTGGCAACGATCGATCCCCGGTAGAGAAAAGAAAAAACCCCGCTGCGTTTGTGACAGCGGGGTTTTGTGTGCCGAGAGGCAGGTCTTGGTGGGCCCTGAAGGATTCGAACCTTCGACCAACGGATTAAGAGTCCGCTGCTCTACCAACTGAGCTAAGAGCCCTATTTTTAGGGTGCCGCGTTGCAGCACAGCCAAGGATTATGCATCAACTTTTTTGTGCACTTGGCAAATTTGGCAAAAAAATTACATCAGCAAATGCTCACCCGCGTTGTCGCCGCCCAGGATCACGTAGTTCACCTTGCGGATGTCCATCAGCTTCTTGCCGCCCGAATAGCTGATGGAGCTTTGCACGTCCTGCTCCATCTCGATGAGTGTGTCGGCCAGCGGGCCTTTGAGGGGCTCCAGGATGCGCTTGCCTTCAACATGCCGGTACTCGCCCTTGTTGAAGTCGCTGGCCGAGCCATAGTATTCCTTGAACAGTTCGCCGTTCACCTCCACGGTGCGGCCCGGCGATTCCTCATGGCCTGCGAACAGGGCGCCTGCCATCACCATGGTGGCGCCAAAGCGCACGCTCTTGGCAATGTCACCATGGCTGCGGATGCCGCCGTCGGCAATGATGGGTTTGGTGGCCACGCGTGCGCACCACTTCAGGGCGGATAGTTGCCAGCCGCCCGTGCCAAAGCCTGTTTTCAGCTTGGTGATGCACACCTTGCCCGGGCCCACGCCGACCTTGGTGGCGTCTGCCCCCCAGTTTTCCAGGTCGATCACGGCCTCGGGCGTGGCCACGTTCCCGGCAATCACGAAGGCCTGGGGCAGTTTGTCCTTCAGATAGCCGACCATCGCCTTGACGCTGTCGGCATGGCCGTGGGCAATGTCGATGGTGATGTATTCGGGGCACAGGCCTTCGGCCACCAACTGGTCCACGGTGTCGTAGTCCGGCTGTTTGACGCCCAGCGAGATCGAGGCGTAGCACCCCTTGGCGCGCATGCTGCGCACAAACTGCAGGTTGTCCAGGTCGAAGCGGTGCATGACGTAGAAGTAGCCGTTGTGCGCCAGCCAGGTGCAGATGTTCTCGTCCACCACCGTCTTCATGTTGGCGGGCACTACCGGGATGCGAAAGCGCCGCCCGCCCAGCTCGACGCTGGTGTCGCATTCCGATCGGCTGTTCACGCGGCATTTGCGTGGCAGCAAAAGGATGTGGTCGTAGTCGAAGATTTCCATGTGTTTACCCGGTGTCCTAATGATTTACGCAAACACGCTGAGTGCATTGCGCTGGCTGTTGCGCCGCCTCATGTTGCCGCACCTGCCTGTCGCGGGTTCTGAGCTTGGCGTTGTTCCGTGAGGTCGCGGCGTCAATGCTGTCGTCCGTCCGGGACCGGGGGGCGCTGCCAGGAGCGTTCTGGGGCGCATCGGCTGCAGCCGGCACGCGCCGAACCGCCCGGGTTGTCAGGTGGGGGGCAGCAAAGTCGCCTGGTGCTGGAGTAACGGCTGAAACACCCATGATGCGGGTCAGGCGGTGGTGAGAGAGGGGCGCACTTCGCCAAGTATCCGGCGCCACCGGGCGGCTTGTCAAAACTGCGGGCAACGCCGGGGCCAGTCCGGTTCATTTGCGACGATTTGTGCAAAAAATGCCTTTAGCCCTTTATAGGCAAGCGCTGACAGCTATCAGTTTTGATGGGATTTGACCTGGCTGGCTCTGGGGGGCGGCCGGCCTTCGTCACTGGGGTCGTCGCGGGGCCGGGGCGCTTTCTACAATGGCCCCATGTCCCCACAAGACCCGTTTCTGGGCGCCCCGAACACCGGTGCCGCCGCCGCTTCGCCCCTGCTGGCCCACCTCAACCCCGAGCAGCTTGCTGCCGTCACGCTGCCCGCCGGCCATGCCCTCATTCTGGCGGGCGCAGGTTCGGGCAAGACGCGCGTGCTCACCACGCGCATTGCCTGGCTGCTGCAAAACGGCCAGGCCACGCCCGGCGGCATTCTGGCCGTCACCTTCACCAACAAGGCCGCCAAGGAGATGGTGGCGCGCCTGACAGCCATGCTGCCGGTGAACGTGCGCGGCATGTGGATCGGCACCTTTCACGGCCTGTGCAACCGCCTGCTGCGCGCGCACCACAAGGCGGCGGGCCTGGCGCAGACCTTCCAGATCCTGGACACGCAGGATCAGCTCTCGGCCATCAAGCGGCTGTGCAAGCAGCACAACGTGGATGACGAGCGCTTTCCGCCCAAGCAACTGCAGTACTTCATTGCCGGCTGCAAGGAAGAGGGCCGGCGCCCGCGCGACGTGGTCGCCTCTGACCCGGATACGCGCAAAAAGGTCGAGCTTTACCAGCTGTACGAGGACCAATGCCAGCGCGAAGGCGTGGTCGATTTTGGCGAACTGATGCTGCGCAGTTACGAGCTTTTGCGCGACAACGACCCCATCCGCGCGCATTACCAGCGGCGTTTTGCGCACATTCTGGTGGACGAGTTTCAGGACACCAACCGCCTGCAGTACCTGTGGCTCAAGCAGCTGGCCGGCGACGAGGTGAACGGCCGCTTCGAGGCCCACGGCAGCGTGATTGCCGTGGGCGACGATGACCAGAGCATCTACGCCTTTCGCGGCGCGCGTGTGGGCAACATGCAGGACTTTGTGCGGGAGTTCAACGTCCGGCACCAGATCAAGCTGGAGCAGAACTACCGCAGTTACAGCAACATTCTGGACTCGGCCAATGCGCTGATCAGCCACAACAGCCGCCGCCTGGGCAAAAACCTGCGCACCACGCAGGGCGCGGGCGAGCCCGTGCGCGTGTACGAGGCCACCAGCGACCTGGCCGAGGCGCAGTGGATGGTGGACGAGATCAAGCAACTGGTGAAGAACGACGGCTTTGAGCGCCGCGAGATCGCCGTGCTCTACCGCAGCAACGCGCAAAGCCGCGTGATTGAAACCGCGCTGTTCAATGCTGCCGTGCCGTACCGCGTGTACGGCGGCCTGCGCTTTTTCGAGCGCGCCGAAATCAAGCACGCGCTGGCCTACCTGCGCCTGCTGGAGAACCCGCATGACGACACCAGCTTTGCGCGCGTGGTCAACTTTCCGCCGCGCGGCATTGGCGCGCGCAGCATCGAGGTGCTGCAGGACGCGGCGCGCAGCGCGGGCTGCTCGCTGCACGACGCCGTGAGCGCCGTGCCCGGCAAGGCAGGCGCCAACCTGGGCGCGTTTGTGGCCATGATTGATGTGCTGCGCGAGCAGACCCAGGGGCAGAACCTGCGCAGCATCATCGAGCGCATGCTGGACGCCACCGGCCTGATCGAGCACTTTCGCAGCGAAAAAGAAGGCGCGGACCGCATCGAGAATCTGGAAGAACTGGTCAACGCCGCCGAGAGCTTTGTCACGCAAGAAGGCTTTGGCCGTGACGCCGTGGCCCTGCCGCTGGACGAGCACGGCAGCCCGCTCACGCAAAGCCCCGCCAGCCAGGGGCTGGATGTAAATGCGCCGCTGCTGGGCGAACCCTTGAGGCCGACCGTGCCCGGCGTGGTGGATGCCGACACTGGTGAAACCCTCTCGCCCCTGGCTGCCTTTTTGACCCACGCCGCGCTCGAAGCCGGTGACAACCAGGCCCAGGCCGGGCAGGACGCCGTGCAATTGATGACCGTGCACGCCTCCAAGGGGCTGGAGTTTGATGCCGTGTTCATCGGCGGCATCGAGGAAGGCCTGTTCCCGCACGAAAACGCCCTGAGCGACCAGGGCGGTCTGGAGGAAGAGCGCCGCCTGATGTACGTGGCCATCACGCGCGCGCGCAAGCGCCTGTACCTGAGCCACTCGCAAACGCGCATGCTGCATGGCCAGACGCGCTACAACGTCAAGAGCCGCTTCTTTGACGAGCTGCCCGAGGGCGCACTCAAGTGGATCACGCCAAAGCAGCAGGGGTTTGGTACTTTTGCTCCTAATACAGGAGCTGGTGGCGCTTATGGATCAAGCGCCAGAGGCCCATTTGGCTTCAAGTCTGAAACCTTTGCCAGCCCGCCGGTGCCGCCCCAGAAAGCCGCCCCGGCGCATGGTCTGCGCGCCGGCATTGCCGTGTTTCACACCAAGTTTGGCGAAGGCAAGGTGCTGGCCATTGAGGGCGCCGGCGACGATGCGCGTGCCCAGGTCAGCTTTGCACGCCACGGCACCAAGTGGCTGGCGCTGAGCGTGGCCAAGCTGACGGTGGTGGATTAAGAGGCTGAGCCGGGCAACTTCAGATTCAAGCTTCGCCCGCCGGGCGCCAGGCGTTGACCATGGCCACCAGCGACAGCATCACCGGCACCTCGACCAGCACGCCCACCACGGTGGCCAGCGCGGCGCCGGAGTTCAGGCCGAACAGCGAAATCGCCACGGCCACTGCCAGCTCAAAAAAGTTGGAGGTGCCGATCAAACAGGCAGGCCCGGCGACGTCGTGCGGCAGACGCAGCCATTTGGCGGCCCACCAGCTCAAAAAGAAGATGCCGTAGGTTTGCAGCACCAGCGGCACTGCAATCAGGCCAATCACGCCCGGCTGGGCCACGATGGTTTCTGCCTGAAAGCCGAACAGCAGCACCACGGTGGCAATCAGCCCGGCCACCGACCAGGGCTTGAGCCGGGCGACGAAGTCGGCCACGGCATGGCTTGATCGCCGCTGCAGCGCATGGCGGGTAGCCATGCCTGCCGCCAGCGGCAGCACCACGTACAGCACGGTGGACAGCACCAGGGTTTGCCAGGGCACGGCCACGTCGGTCACGCCCAGCAAAAAGGCGGCAATCGGCGCAAAGGCCACCACCATGATCAGGTCGTTGACCGATACCTGCACCAGCGTGTAGCTGGCGTCGCCCTTCACCAGCTGGCTCCAGACGAACACCATCGCCGTGCAGGGCGCCACGCCCAGCAAGATCATGCCGGCGATGTATTCCTGGGCCGATTGCGGGTCCACCCAGGGGGCAAACAGGTGCTGGAAGAACAGCACGCCCAGGGCTGCCATGGTGAAGGGCTTGATCAGCCAGTTGACCGCCAGGGTCAGCAGCAGGCCGCGGGGCTTTTGGCCCACTTCCTTCACGGCGCCCCAGTCGATCTGGATCATCATCGGGTAGATCATCACCCAGATGAACACGGCCACGACCAGGTTCACATGGGCAATCTCCAGCGCGGCAATCGCCTGGAAGGCCGCAGGCGCCCACAGGCCCAGGCCCACGCCTGCGGCAATGCCCAGGGCCACCCAGACGGTCAAAAAGCGTTCAAACAATCCCATACTGGGGGCTCCGGCAAAAAATGGGCTGCGGTACTGCAGGCGGGGCAGGCGTTCAGGCCGGCTGGCGGCCGATCTGGCTCATTTCGCTTTGCAGCGACAGGTGATCCAGCTTTTCGATGGGCAGGCTCAGAAACAGGCTGATGCGGCGGTGCAGGATCAGAAAGGCGTCTGAATAGGCCTTGCGGATTTCTTCTTCGCTGCCGACGGCTCCCACCGGGTCGGGCACGCCCCAGTGGGCGGACATGGGCTGGCCCGGCAACAGGGGGCAGGTTTCGCCGGCGGCCTTGTCGCACACCGTCAGCACAAAGTGCATGACCGGGGCGTCTGGCTTGGCGAACTCGTCCCACGACTTGCTGTGCAGGCCCTCGGTGCTGACCTGGTTGCGGGTGAGCGCGTCCAGTGCCTGGGGGTGCACGGTGCCCCGGGGGTGGCTGCCGGCGCTGTAGGCGCGGAACTTGCCCCGGCCCAGCTGGTTGAGCAGGGCCTCGGCCATGATGCTGCGGGCAGAGTTGCCGGTGCACAAAAACAGAACGTTGTAGATCGGAGTGGTCATGGTTTCTCCAGGTTGGGGGAAATCGGCGGCGCAGCGGCTGTCAGGCGTATCCAGGCAGGGCTGGCCCTGGCAGCAGTTGGCGGTCAGAAAGTCCAGCAGTGCGTTCATCGCAGCGATGTGGGCGCGGTAGCGCAGGTTGCGGCCCTGGCGCTGTTGCGTCACCAAACGCGCGTGCATCAGCTCTTTGAGATGAAACGACAGCGAGGTGGGCGACAGGCCCAGCTGTTCGGCGATCTGGCTGGGGGTGGCGCCCTCGGGGCCGGCCACCACCAGCAGGCGGAACACGCGCAGGCGTGATTCCTGGGCCAGCGCGGCCAGGGCCTGCACGGCCTGGGCGTCGGTCAGGTCGGCGGCTCTCATGCGGCTCTCGTTGAGACGGGCCGGGTGGTGGGCAGCCCCAGGGTCACCAGCCAGCACAGCGCCAGCATGGCGGCAGAGCCCAGCAGCGCGGCCAGCAGCCCACCCCATTGGTACAGCAGACCCGACAGCAGCGTGCCCAGAAAGCGCCCCAGGGCATTGGCTGCGTAGTAAAAGCCCACGTCCTCGGCGGCTTTTTCCGACCCGGCATAGGCCAGCACCAGATACGAGTGCACCGAAGAGTTGACCGCAAACGCAAACCCGAACACCGCCAGGCCGCCGACCACCACCCATTCGAGCGCCGGGGCCTGCAGCGCCACGGCCAGTGCCAGGGCCAGCGGCACCAGGGCCAGCGCTGCGGACCAGTGGCGCGCTGCGGGCACTTCGCGGCTCAGGCCGTCCGCGCTGCGGCGCACGATCTGCGGCGCCAAAGCTTGCACCAGGCCGTATCCGATGGTCCAGGCTGCCAGAAAGCCGCCAACCATGGTGAAGCTCCAGCCCACCGAGTACAGAAACACTGGCACGCCGACGACAAACCACACATCGCGCGCGCCAAACAGGCCCACCCGTGCAGCTGCCAGCAGGTTGATGCCGGCGTTCTTGGCAAACAGTTCCTTGGCGCTTTTAGATGCCTTGCTCTTGCCCATCATGCGGGGCAGCGCGGTGGCCACGGCCAGCAGCACCAGCGTCAGCAAACCGGCCATGGCCCACAGCGACGCTTGAAAGCCCAGCGTCTGCAGCAGCAGCCCGCCCAGGAAAAAGCCCACGCCTTTCATCGCGTTCTTGCTGCCGGTGAACCAGGCCACCCACTTGAACAATTGGCTTGCGCCCTGGTCCTTGGCCTGCGCCTGCGTGACCTTGATGGCTGACTTGCTGGCAGTCTTGGTCAAGTCCTTGGCGACCCCGCACACGCCCTGCGCCAGCACCACCCAGGCCACCGACAGCGTGGGGCCCCAGTCGGGCTGCAGCATGGACAGCAGTGTGAAGCCGATGATTTGCGTCACCAGCCCCACACCCAGCATGCGCGTGATGCCGTAGCGCGTAGCCAGCCAGCCGCCCACCAGGTTGGCCACGATGCCCGCAGCCTCGTAGAGCAGGAACAAAAAAGCCAGGGTGAACGGCGAATAGCCCAGTCGGTAAAAGTGCAACAGCACCAGCATGCGCAGAGCGCCGTCGGTCAGCGTGAAACACCAGTAAGCAGCGGTGACGATGGCGTAGTTGCGCACGGCCTGGGTAGCGCCGGGCGACGAGGAGGGTGCGGATTGCGGCATGGCAGATCAGATTCCGACAGCTTGCATGTGGCAGGCCAGATCGACCATGCGGCAGGCGTAGCCCATCTCGTTGTCGTACCAGGCATACACCTTGAGCAGCGTGCCGTCGGTCACCAGCGTGGAGGGGCCATCGACGATGCTGCTGCGCGTGTCGCGGGCGTAGTCGGCGCTGACCAGCGGGCGGGTCTCAAAACCCAGGATGCCGGCCAGCAGGCCCTGAGCGGCGGCGGCAAACAGCGCGTTGACCTCTTCGGCCGTGGTGGCGCGCTGCAGCTCGAACACGCAGTCGGTCAGCGAAGCATTGAGCACCGGCACGCGCACCGCATGGCCGTTGAGTTTGCCCTTGAGCTCGGGGTAGATCAGCGCAATGGCAGTGGCGCTGCCGGTGGTGGTGGGCGCCAGGCTCAATAGGGCGCTGCGGGCGCGGCGCAAATCCTTGTGCGGCGCATCCACCACCAGATTGGTGTTGGTCGGGTCGTGCAAAGTGGTGATCTGGCCGTGGCGAATGCCCAGGTTTTCGTGGATCACCTTGACTACCGGCGCCAGGCAGTTGGTGGTGCACGACGCTGCCGTCACGATGCGGTCGCGCGCAGGGTCGTACTGCGCGTGGTTGACGCCGACCACGATGTTCAGCACATTGCCTACCTTGACCGGCGCCGCCACGATCACCCGCTTGGCACCCCGGTCCAGGTGGCCTTGTAGCGTTTCGGGCGTCAGAAACTTGCCGGTGCACTCCAGCACCACGTCCACACCCAGGTCGCCCCAGGGAATTTCTGCCGCAGTGGCGTGGCTGCTGAAGGACAGGCGCTGGTCGTCGATACGAATGGCGGCATCGCCCTCTGTGGCGATGTCGGCACGCCAGCGACCCTGCACGCTGTCAAAGGCCAGCAGGTGCGCGGTGGCCTCGGGGCCGCCCTTGATCTCGTTGAGGTGCACCACGTTCAGCCGATTGCCCGCCCGCGGGTCGTCGCCGGGGCGCTCGGCTGCACCCAGTGCGGCGCGCAGCGCCAGACGGCCGATGCGGCCCATGCCGTTGATACCCATGTTCATGTTCAACTCCTTGATATGATTTTACACTTCAAGATTAGTTGAAATATCAATGGATTGATGTTTACCGAGTCAAGACGCTGACACCGTCAAAGAGTGGGATGGGGGTCTTGGGTACGCCCTTATCCTCGTGCTCTCTAGTGGCGCTTCTGCGGCATTGCGACCGCTGCATATAAAAAAAGCGGGGCATCTGCCCCGCTTGTAGCTTGTATGTCGAGGTTAGGCAGTTTTTACCCAACCTCAATCCCACCATTACAGGGCTCAGCCCAGCTTCGGCTGTGTCGGTGTGCTGGTGAGGTAACCTACAGCGGCGCCGAACTTGTTCTTGTAGTTGGCGTTGATCAGCGGATCCAGCGTGCCCTTGACCACATCGTGAATGCTGCCCCAGTCGCCAGCGTGCTGGAAGTTGCTCATGATGTAGGTCCAGCCGTTGATCTCGTCCACGGCTTGCAGGCCAGTGGATTCGCCGCCTGCGGGAACCGACATCACGCGCGACAGCGTCTTGGTGTCCACGTTGTAGGCCCACAGGAAGTTGTTGACGTGCTGGCCGCTGTCTTCACCGATGAACAGCGTACGCATCTTTTCTGAGAACTTCAGGTTGTCAGGGTTAGAGATCTTGTCGGGGTTGGCGGTGTTGCCCAAGGCGTCGGGCGTTGCCAGATCTTCGCCGACCAGGGCTGCGGGAGCCGCCATGTCCACGGCCACCCAATCACTGTTGATGGCAGCGCCCTTGGTGTCCTTGATGCCACCCTTGAGATTCAGCGCGTACACTGCGCCAGCACGGATCTGCTTGTCGAGTGCAATGCCGCCTGCCTGCGCAGCAGCGTTGCCCTTGATCATCGAAGATTCCAGGCGCGACATGGCCGAGTAGGCGACCTTGTCCTTGATATTCACGGCGGTGCCTTCCATCTTGGTAAAGCCCATGCTGGCGCCCATCAATGCGGCGTAACGGTGGGTTTCGAGGAAGGCGGCGGCCTTCTCCATACCGGGCTTGAGCTTGACCCAGTTGAACTTGCCGCTGTAATTGATCTTGGTGTAGGTGGGATCCTGGGGGTCGGCTGTCTTGACATCCATGATGTCAGTCGGCTTCAGCGTCTTGGCCAGCGTTTCGATCTCGGCGCTAGTGGCGCTGCCGAGCTTGATCCAGGTCAGCTTGCCCGAGCCAGCACCAGCCGACGATGTTTGCTCCCACTGGGCCACATACAGCGAACCAGAGGACAAGTCGCGCTCTTTGTCGGCCACGAACATGAACAGGCCACCGTTCGTCCAGTCGTCACCACACAGAGCCGTGCGGTTGTCGGGCATGATTTGCACGAGTTCTTTGGAAATGCGGCCAGTGCAGTAGTGCTTCTTGATGGTGCCGGTGCCGTCGGGATTCACGGTCACTTCGGGCAGGTGGCCGTAGAGGTACGGATTGGCCTTGGCAGCGTCCCCGTACAGGTTCAGGCTGTAGGCATCCATGTTGTTCTTGTCGCGGGCGGCGAATGCGTCGGGCTCGTACTCTTCGCTCGACAGGTGCGTGCCCCAAGGCGACAGGCTGGCGCCGCAGGTGATCCACAGGCCATTGACGCTGCTGGTGTCCACGTTGTGGTACTTGACCAGGCTGAGCTTGCCGGTGGCAGGGTCTTGATCCAACGTCAGCACGGCGATGGGCGAAGGCAGCTTGCCGTACATGTCGGTTTTGCCGTCTTGCGCCCAAGTGGTGTACTCGAACTGCACTACGGCGAACAGCGTGTTGCCCTTGACGCCTGCCACCTTGGCGCCGTCGATCTTGATCAGCGAAGCACCATCGGGGCAGTCAGAGAAGAATTGGCGCTCCTTGCCGGCAACGGTCTTGTCGATGATGGGCTTGTTGTTGATATCGAAATAGCCACCAGCCAGAACCTTGCCACCCTTGCCGTCGTCGACCATATCGCCGGTCACGAAGAAAGGCTGGTAAGCCAGTTGGTAAGTCTGCTCAGAGTTGTCGCTCAGCTTGACCTTGAGGCTGGAGCCTACGGTCGTCGTTGCCATCGCCGCGGGGTTGGCAAGCGTGGGGGCCGCCATAGAAGTGAAGCTGGCAGACACGAAGCTGGCATCGTCATTGCCGCCACAAGCGGACAGCAACGAGGCTGTGGCGCCGGCGCCGAGGGGGAGCATGGGAATGCCGGCCAGGAATTGAAGTGCTTTACGGCGGGAGGGCATCGTCGTGTTGGACATGTTGAAACGATTTCTCTTGGTAATGAAAAAAAGCAGACCACTTGGCGATATTGAGCAGCCTACTGCGTGCAGTAGTGCATGTTAGGTGGGGAATGTGACGAGCGCGTTAAGAGAGGTGGTCACGCCCAGCACAGGGGCTGGCGATGCAGCGGTTTGTCCCGGCACCAAATAATGGGTGACACTGAACTTTCATCTGGAAAGCTTGTGGTGCGCCGCCAAAGGCGAGCAGTACGCACGCTGGAATACCCGGATCACCGGCGCAACGGCTGCCGACGAGCATCGCAGCAGCCCAACACGTTAGGTTGGGTGGCCGAGATCTACCGCTTCTGTCCCGACAGCAAGCCTGTCAAGTGCATGGCTTTGGGTTGCCACAACTACGAAAGCGCCTAGACCGTGTTGCGGGTTGGCAGTCCGTTGGAAGACCGAAACCTGTCGAGATCGTCAGGCGAGGCATCAATCGCCGCGGTAGCCGCGGGCCATCGCAAGGCTTTGCCACGTCGCAGGCCGGCGGTTTGCGGCCTCTTGGTGCGATGCGCGCGGCGGCGCCGGTCACTCGGTAGTCTTTGTAGGCGCGTCCTGGGTGCGCTCGGGTGCGTCAAAACAGTCGCGGAACGTAAACACCACCGACGCCAGAAACATGGCGGCAAGCATCATGGCCGTGGCCACCATGAGGCCTCCCGCAACGCCTGCGCCCAAACCCATCGCGGTCAGCAGCGTGATCACCAGGCTGATGGCGATGCCCGCGCCCAGAAACACGCCGATCCACGACAGGCCATAGACCATGAAGGCGCCGAAGTTGCGCAGACAGGCCACGATGCTGAAGAACAGCGCCTTGACGGGCGGCACGTTGTGCCAGTGCACCAGACCGGGCGCATGCCAGAACAGCAGCGACAGCGGCACGTACAGCAGCAGCGACAGCCACATGGCGGCCTGGAAGTCGCCGGACTCGGCCACCTCGCGGGTGAGCGGCTGGCCACCCAGATAGACCTGAGCAAACTGGCCGTCATCGAGCAGCGCAGACAGCCCCATCACACACAGAAACCCCACGGCGTACAGCGCGCCTAGCATCAGCATGGCGTGCAGGCGCTGTTTGCCGGTGCGAAATGCCACCAGCAGCAGGGCGGGCGTGGGCGCGCGGCCCTGGCTGGCCTCGGCGGCGGCCACCATCATGGCCAGTGTGGCCGATGGCAGCAGGGCCAGCGCCACGGCAGGGCCGACCAGCGGCAGCATGTTGACCAGCGACATGGCGGCCATGGTCATGAAGAAAAGCGCGGCCAGGGCCATGGGCTGGCGCCAGAAAACCCGGATGCCCAGGCGTACCCATTCCAGGCCCGTGCGCGCGGGGACGATGTGCAGTTTCATGAGTGGCAGTCGAAGTGGCGCACCCGGCTGTGATGCGGGTGCATGAGGAATTTACCCCAGCCAGCGGTTTGTGCCCCGTGCGCAGGGCATTGTGTGCACGCCTGCTACAACAGCACGGGCTGGGCCACACGCTGGCGCAGCACGCGTTCGAAGTGCGCGGGGTCGTGGGGTTTGAGCATGCTGGCCTCGCGCGGCAGATAAAAGTCCCATAGGCGCGATATCCAAAAGCGCAGCGCGCCGGCGCGCAGCATGGCCGGCAGCAGCGGGCGTTCGTGCGCGGTGAGGGGGCGCACCGCCTGATAGGCGTCGATCATGGCCTGGGCGCGCTGCGGGTCGTGCGCGCCGGTGTCCAGGTCGATGCACCAGTCGTTCAGGCATACCGCCAGGTCGAACAGGAAGGTGTCCACGCCCGCAAAGTAGAAGTCGAAAAAGCCGGTGAGCGCATCACCGTCAAACATCACGTTGTCGCGAAACAGGTCGGCATGCACCGGGCCGCGGGGCAGGGCGGCGTAGGCCGAACTGGTGGCCACATGGTTTTGATACGCCAGCTCGGATTGCAGCAGCGCCGCTTGCTCGGCGCCGATGTGCGGCAGCACCACGGGCACGGTCTCGTTCCACCAGGGCAGGCCGCGCAGGTTGGGCTGCTGGCGCTGGTAGTCGCGCCCCGCTAGGTGCATGCGCGCCAGCATGTCGCCCACGGCCGCGCAGTGCACGGCTTGCGGGGCCAGCTGGCTCTTGCCGCGCAGCTTGGTGGCCAGCGCGGCAGGTTTGCCGGCCACCTGGTGCAGGATGGCGCCATGCGCGTCGGCCTGCGGGTCGGGCACGGGGATGCCCGCGTGCGCCAGGTGCTTCATCAGGTGCAGGTAAAAGGGCAATTGCTCGGCCGTGAGGCGCTCGAACAGCGTGAGCACGTACTCGCCCTGCTCGCAGGTGACGAAGTAGTTGGTGTTCTCGATGCCGCCTTCGATGCCGCGCAGCTCAAGCAGCTTGCCCAGTCGCAGTCGGCGCAGCAGGTCGCGCGCCTCTTTGGGGGAGACTTCGGTGAAAACGGCCATCGGTCAGTAGGTCAATGCACAGGCGTGCTGCATGAAAACGCTGGAAGCGGGGCGGGTGATGTGGGTAGCGCGGGGTCAGAAAGCCCGCAGGTTCCATACGCGCGGAGCGGTCACGGTGTCCGACTCGTTGAAGTTGCCGGGCCGCGCACGCGCGCCGTCGTTGGCTCGCACCTCGTAGGCAGGCACTGGCGTGCCGGTCTTGGGTTGCACGGTGATGCTTTGCGTCTGGCCGCCCACACGCAGCTCTTGCACGCGGCTGCCGGCGTCTTCCACCACGATGCGCTCGGCGCGCTGATTGCGGCGGTCTTCCAGCGTCGGCTCTCGTGTCAAGGGCTGAGTGCGTTCCTGCCCTGTGGGCCGGGCGGCATCGGGACTGGTGCTTTGGGCCAGAACAGCGGGGCTGGCCAGAACCAGCAGCAGGAGCGGAGTGTGAAGGGCGCGCATGGGGCGCGATTGTAGGCGCCGTGAGCGCGCTGCAGGCGCGGCGCGAACAGCTACCAACAGCTGTTGACGGCTGCGAACGGCGTGCCCGCCGCATGGTGCGGCACAGGCTATGCGCTGTGGGCGGCATGCGGCGGGCTTTGTGCAGCAGCCGGGCGCATGTGTGCACAATCGCTCCATGAGCGACTCTAAAACCCTGGTGCTGGTGGATGGCTCCAGCTACCTGTACCGCGCCTTCCATGCCATGCCTGACCTGCGCGCTGTACCCGGCGATGCCGCCAGTGCGCCCACGGGCGCCATACGCGGCATGATCAACATGCTGCAGGCGCTCAAAAAGGAAGTGCGGGCCGACTATGCCGCCTGCGTGTTCGATGCCAGCGGCCCCACCTTCCGCGATGCGCTGTACCCAGAGTACAAGCAGCACCGCGCTCCCATGCCCGACGACCTGCGCGCGCAGATCTCGCCCATCCACGAGGTGGTGCGGCTGCTGGGCTGGCCGGTGTTGTGTATCCCCGGCGTCGAAGCCGATGACGTGATTGGCACCCTGGCCGCGACGGCGGCGCGCCAGGGCATCGAGGTGATCGTGAGCAGCGGCGACAAGGATCTGGCGCAGCTGGTCAACGAGCACATCACCATCATCGACACCATGAACGGCAAGCGCCGCGACCTGGCGGGGGTGCAGGCCGAGTTTGGCGTGCCCGCGCGGCTGATGGTGGATTTTCAGACCCTGGTGGGCGATCAGGTGGACAACGTGCCCGGCGTGCAAAAGGTCGGCCCCAAAACGGCCGCCAAGTGGCTGCAGGAATATGGCTCGCTCGACGGTGTGGTGGCCAGCGCCGACAAGATCAAGGGCGTGGCCGGCGAGAACCTGCGCAAGGCGCTGGACTGGCTGCCCACGGGCCGGCAGCTGCTGACCATCAAGACCGATTGCGACCTGAATGGCTGGGTCGATGGCCTGCCTTCGCTCGACGCCATCACCGTTGGCGCGCCCGATGCGCCCCGGCTCAAGGACTTTTACGAGCAATACGGCTTCAAGGGCCTGGCGCGCGCCCTGGGCGATGCCGCATCACCTGCAGCGGCGCCCGCCCCCGTTGTCGCCATGCCCGGCGAAAGCGGTGACCTGTTTGCCGACCACTCCGCCAGCCCCGTGGCCGAGGCTGCGCAGCACCGTGCGGTGGTGTACGACATCATCCTGAACTGGATCGACTTCGACCACTGGCTGCAGCGCCTGCAAAAGGCCGATCTGGTGGCGCTGGACACCGAAACCACCTCGATTGACGAAATGCGCGCAGAAATCGTGGGCATCAGTTTCAGCGTGCAGCCGGGCGAGGCGGCCTACATTCCGCTGGCCCATGCCGGGCCGGACGCGCCCGCGCAACTGCCGCGCGATGAGGTGCTGGCGCGCCTCAAGCCCTGGCTGGAGGATGCGCGCCACAACAAGCTGGGCCAGCACATCAAATACGACCGCCATGTGTTCGCCAACCACGGCATCGAAGTGCAGGGCTACGTGCACGACACCATGCTGCAAAGCTACGTGCTCGAAGTGCACAAGCCGCACAACCTCACCAGCCTGGCCGAACGCCACACCGGCCGCACAGGCATCAGCTACGAAGACCTGTGCGGCAAGGGCGCGCACCAGATCCCCTTTGCCCAGGTGCCGGTGGATAAAGCTGCGGCTTATTCCTGCGAAGACTCGGACCAGACGCTGGACGTGCACCTGGCGCTGTGGCCGCTGCTGCAGGCCGACGACAAACTGCGCGCCATCTACGAACTGGAGATTGCCTGCAGCGAGGCGCTGTACCGCATCGAGCGCAATGGCGTGCTGATCGACGCGCCCACGCTGGCCGCGCAAAGCCACGAGCTGGGCCAGCGCATCCTGCAACTGGAAACCGAGGCCTACGCCATCGCCGGCCAGCCGTTTAACCTGAGCAGCCCCAAGCAGCTGGGTGAAATCTTCTTCGACAAGCTGGGCATGCCCGTGGTCAAGAAGACCGCTACCGGCGCGCGCAGCACCGACGAAGAAGTGCTGGAAAAACTGGCCGAAGACTACCCCCTGCCCGCCAAGCTGCTGGAGCACCGCAGTCTGGTCAAGCTCAAGGGCACCTACACCGACAAGCTGGCGCAACTGGCGCTGCCGCGCACCGGCCGCGTGCACACGCACTACGCGCAGGCCGTGGCGGTGACGGGGCGGCTGTCGAGCAACGAGCCCAATCTGCAAAACATCCCCATCCGCACGGCCGAGGGCCGGCGCATCCGCGAGGCCTTCGTGGCTCCCCCCGGCTGCGTGATCGCCAGCGCAGACTACAGCCAGATCGAGCTGCGCATCATGGCCCACATCAGCGGAGACCACGCGCTCTTGCACGCCTTCCACGCCGGCCTGGACGTGCACCGCGCCACCGCCGCCGAAGTGTTTGGCGTGGCGCTGGACCAGGTGACGGGCGAGCAGCGCCGCTACGCCAAGGTCATCAACTTCGGCCTGATCTACGGCATGAGCAGCTTTGGCCTGGCCAAAAATCTGGGCATCGAGAACAAGGCCGCCGCCGCCTACATCGACCGCTACTTTCAGCGCTACCCCGGCGTCAAGCAGTACATGGACGAGACCAAGGCCGCGGCCAAGTCCATGGGCTATGTCGAGACCGTGTTTGGCCGGCGCCTGTATCTGCCCGAAATCAACTCGCCCAACGGCCCGCGCCGCGCCGGTGCCGAGCGCGCTGCCATCAACGCGCCCATGCAGGGCACGGCGGCGGATCTCATCAAGATGGCCATGGTGGCGGTGCAAAAAGAGCTGGATGCCCACAAGCCCACCATCAAGATGATCATGCAGGTGCACGACGAACTCGTCTTCGAGCTGCCCGAGGGCGAGGTGGACTGGCTGCGCAGCCACATCCCGCGCCTGATGGCCGGCGTGGCGGCGCTCAAGGTGCCGCTGCTGGCCGAGGTGGGCGTCGGCCCGAACTGGGACAAGGCCCATTGATTCCTCCGCCCCGGCGCCGCGCAGGCACGGGGGGCAGACCTTGGCGCAGGTGCGGGGCGGGCGCAGGCTCAAAAAGCCTTCGTATGCATCGTTGCTGCCTTCATCAGCGCTCTTTGCTTTGCGCTACCTTTGGCTTGCCAAACAGCCAATACGAGGCCATGCCGAACACCACGCCCCAGAATGCTGCTCCCAGTCCGAACAGTGTCATTCCCGAGGCGGTTGCCAAAAAGGTGATGACCGAAGGCTCCACGTAGGCGTCTTCGCTCACGAGAATGCGAATGTTGGAGACGATGGCGCCGATCAGCGCCAGGCCCGCCAACGCCGCGATCAGTGCCGACGGGAATGCAGTGAACACCTGCACGATGGTTCCCGCGAAGGCCCCGCCGACGAGGTAGAACACGCCGTTGGCAATACCCGCGATGTAGCGTTTTGCGGGGTCCGCGTGCGCATCCCTGCCAGTGCACAGCGCGGCGGTGATGGCTGCCAGAACGATGCTGATGCCGCCAAAGCACGCCGTCAGCAGCGATGCCAGGCCCGTCCCCGTTACCACGGCGCGCGACGGCACGCGATACCCCGCCAGCTGCAGCACGGCCATGCCTGGCAGGTACTGTCCCGTCAGGCTCACCAGCACCAGAGGCACGGAGAAGCTCAGAAACACACCGATATTGAATTGCGGCGCGACGAACACCGGTCTTGCCAGTTCCAGTCCGAGGGCCTGCAAATGGGTCGTGCCCATGGCGAACGCGACGGCGAAGCCTGTCAGTGCCACGATGACGATGGCGTAGCGTGGCCATAGCCGCTTGCTGACCAGGTAGGCCGCCAGCATGGCGAAGACGACGATGGGCATGTCCACGCTGGCGCGAAAGGCTTGGACCCCGAACTGAAACAGGATGCCAGCCATCATCGCCGCCGCAATGCCCCTTGGGATGAAAGCAACGATCTTCTCGAAATAACCCGTGACGCCAATTGCGATGACGATGACCGCGGCCGTGAGGTAGGCGCCTACCACTTCCGGCATCGAGATGTCGGGGAACAGGCTGAGCAGCAAGGCGGTTCCGGGAGCGGACCACGCCGTGATGACCGGCAGTTTGAGCCACCAGCTCAGCAGCAGGCCGCTGACGCCGGCTCCGATCGAGATGGCCCAGATCCAGGACGTCAGTTCAGCATTCGAGATATGGCCTGCTTGTGCAGCCTGGATGAAGATGACGAGCGGTCCGGCGTACGAAATCAGGACCGCCAGAAATCCGGCCACCCAGGCGGTCAGAGAACCCTGCTTGAACTCCATCAGTGGCTGCCGGCTGAAAACAGGTTCTTCAGTGGGACGTCAAAGGCCGAAAGGCTGCCACCAAGGGCAGACCCGGCGATGGCGCCCCCACGCCCCATGCACATTGAACGCCCGCTTACTTGATGGACGAGGGGTGTTTGGCCAGTGGCGTCACCGAAATCCTCATGAACGGGAACAGCGGCAGCTTGCTGAGCGTGTCGTGCAGTTCGTCGTTGCTTTCCACATCGAAAACGCTGTAGTTGGCGTACTCGCCCACCACGCGCCACAGGTGCGGCCATTTGCCAGAGCGCTGCAGCTCTTGCGAGTAGGCTTTTTCTTCGGCCTTGATGCGCGCAGCTTCTTCAGCCGGCAAAGTGGAGGGAATGTCAACAATCATGTGAACCAGGTACAGCATGGGAGCTCCTTTGTGTGTGAAAAATGCGTGTGATCAGGCCGCCGGGATGCTGGATATGAAGTCCAGCAACGCCTGGTTGAATGCCTGGGGCGCTTCCAGATTGGAGAGGTGGGAAGCAGGCACTACGGCCAGGCGTGCGCCTGGAATGCCGGCCTGCATGGCCTGGGCGTCGGCCACCGTGGTCACCGGATCGGACTCGCCCGCCAGCAGCAGCGTGGGTACGGCGATGCGGCCGATGTCGGCCCGCAGATCCGACGACGCAAGCGCCTCGCAGCACGACGCGTAACCTTCGGGATCGATGCCAGCGATTCCCTCCTGTGCTTGCTGCACGGTTGCAGGATGAGCGTGGATGAAGCCGTCCGTGAACCAGCGGCCCGGTGCGGAATTGGCCAGTGCCCGCATGCCAGCTGCGCCACCGCTGCGCACCATGGCAGCGCGCTCGCGCCAGGCCGGCTCCGCGCCGATCTTTGCGGCGCTATTGCAGACCGCGATAGCGCTCAGGCGCGGGCCCGCATGGATGCCCAGCCACAGCCCGGTATGGCCGCCCATCGATATGCCGCAGAACGCGGCGCGCTTGATCTGCAAGGCATCCAGCACGGCGAGTACGTCCTGGCCCAGATCATCGAAGCTGTAGGGGCCGGGCGTGACCGGGCTGCCGCCATGGCCGCGGGTGTCGTAGCGGATCAGCCGGTGGCCCGCAGAGAACGCAGCCACCTGCGGCGCCCACATCTCCAGTGTCGTACCCAGGGAGTTGCTCAAAACCAGCGCCGGGGCTGTTTCATCGCCATCCACGGCCACCCTGAAGTCGCCGCGGGATGTTTTCAGTTGAAAGGCTTTATCGTTCACGTTCATTGCTTCGTTAAGGGAATGTGAGCCATGCTTCCTTCGCAGCCGCCAACCGGCTGCGGATTGCGACACGGATGAATATAGAAGACATCACTGCACCCCCTTGACGTTTGTCATTGGCAGTCCATCGATGCCTTACAGGGAAGTGGCAGGTTGTGGGGCCGGTGCCACTGCATTGGCATTTGCAGGAGTACGGCCGTACCACAGGATAAAAAAGCCAATGGCGAGCGCCGCCACCAAGCCGGGCACAGCAAACACCAGGAAGTTCATCTTCAGCGGCAAGGCGGCTGCGATCAGTGAGCCTCCCAGCAGAGGGCCGACGATGGCCCCCGTACGGCCGACGCCAGATGCCCAGCCCAGACCTGTAGAACGCATGGACAGCGGGTAGAACTGCGCCGTGTTGGCGTACAGCAGAATCTGGGTGCCGATGGTGGTGGCGCCGGCAATGGCGATCAGCAGATACAGCAAGGGCATGGGGCTGTTGAAACCCAGCAGCGCGATGGATACCGTGCCCAGCGTGAAGAAGACCGCCACCACCTTGGGCAGGCTGAAACGATCGCCCAGCCAGCCGCCCAAAATGGCGCCCACCACGCCGCCAAAGTTCAGCATGAGCAGGAAGGACAGGCTGGAACCCAGGCTGTAGCCCGCGTTGGCCATCAGTTTGGGCAGCCAGGAGCCCAGTGCGTACACCATCAGCAGGCAGCAAAAGAACGACAGCCAGATCATGAGGGTGCCCACCGTGCGGCCCTGTTTGAACAGGTCGAGCAGCGGCACGCCTGCGCCCTTGGCGTCGTGCTGAACCAGTTGCACGCCCGCAGGCAGCGGAGCGTATGGAGCCACCTTGCCCAGCATTTCACGCGCCTTGGCTTCCTGGCCCATGCGCAGCAGGAAACCCACGGACTCGGGCAGTTTCCACAGAATGAGGGGCAACAGTACCAACGGCACGGCGGAGGCAAAGAACATGGATTGCCAGCCATAGCGCGGCAGCATGTAGATGCCCAGGCCCGCGCACAGCACGCCGCCCAGCGAGTAGCCACTGAACATGATGGCGACCAGGGTACTGCGGGCCCGTTTGGGCGCGTATTCGTTCATCAGAGCCACGGCATTGGGCATCAGGCCGCCGCAGCCCAGGCCCGCGATGAAGCGGTAAATGCCGAACTCGGTCGGTGAGGTTGCAAAGCCGCACAGGAACGTGGCGACACTGAACAGCACGAAGCTGAGCGCCACACCCTTCTTGCGGCCGATGCGGTCGGCCAACGGACCAAACACGAAAGCGCCGAACATCATGCCGAACAGCGCGTAGCTGCCCAGGGCGCCGGCTTGCACCGGCGTCAGGCCCCATTCCTTCATCAGCACGGGCAACACCGCGCCGTAGATGAACAGGTCATATCCATCAAAGATGAGCAGCAAGCCGCACAGGCACATCACCATCCAGTGAAATCGGGTGAAGCGCGCGTTGTCGATGATCTGGTTGACTTCCAGCGTTTTCATGTTTGTCTCCTGTTTGTTGCCGCGGGGGCGAATGTCTCAGCTGATTCGTTCTAACGGTTGGCGCCACATCGCCACTGCGCTGATCTCCACGGCGCAGCCGGGCGTTTTGCAGGGTATGAGTCTTCTTGTTGGCGTGGCGGCGCAGGTATGTTTCATGGGTGTGGGCAGATGGTCAGCCGTTGTCCCCTCCCGCCACTGGCAGCACTGCGCCAGTGATGTAGGCAGCCTCGTCCGAAGCCATGAAAAGGATCGGCCCGACCTGATCCTCCAAATTGCCGTAGCGCTTGAAGAAGTTCGACTCGGTCACCTGCTGGACCGCCTCGCGCATCCACGCCTGTTCCTGCGCGCTGTCGCCGGCCGCGTTGCGCGGCACACGCCGCGGCGGTGCGTTGGTGCCACCTGGGGCGGTTGCCACCACCCGGATGTTGTGCGGCGCGTACTCCATCGCCAGGGACTGCGTCAGCGCGTTGACGCCGCCTTTCGCCGCCGAATACGGCACGCGGCGGATGCCGCGCGTCGCGTTGGACGATACGTTGACGATGGTGCCGCCACCACGCGCCAGCAGGTGGGGCAGCACCGCGTGGCAGGCGTACAGGGTGGGCATCAGCGACCGGCGGATTTCGGCGTCGATCTGCTCAGGCTCGAACTCGGCATACGGGCGCATGCGAATGGCACCGCCAACGCCGTTGATCAGGATGTCGATGCCGCCGAACTTCCCGGCGGCAAAGGCCATTGCCGAACGTGCGCCTTCGTAGGTTTCCAGGTCGGCGACAAAGCCCGCGGTGTTGCCGCCCGGTGCCTCGGCCGCCACCTCGGTGACGAAGTCGGCACGATCGACCAGCACCACCCGCCCGCCCTCGGCAGCGGCGCGCAATGCAACGCCGCGACCGATACCCTGGGCCGCGCCCGTCACGATCAGGACCTTGCCTTCAAATCGTTGCGTCATGCTGTGCTCCGTTCAAGCCGCGGGCTGGTTGGGCGTGAACTTCTCGTAGTAGAAGTTCGCGGGCGTGATGCCTTCGGCCTTGAAGTGCTTTTGCACGGCCTCCACCATCGGCGGGGGGCCGCACAGGTACACATCGACGTTGCCCGCATGCAGCACTTGCGCAGGCATGTGGTTGGTGACATAGCCCTGGCGTTCATGCGACGTCGCCGGGTCGGCCACGCAGGTGGTGAAGGTGAAGCCGGGAATGCGCTGGGCGTAATCCTGCAGCCGCTCCACCAGCACCAGATCCTGGTCGCGCGTCACGCCGTAGATCATGTGCACGGGGTGCGTCGTGCCTTGTGTGGCCAGCACCTCCAGCATCGACAGGAAGGGCGCCAGTCCCGTGCCGCCGGCAAGGAACAGCAAGGGACGCGTCACGGCGCGCAGGTAGAAGCTGCCCAGCGGGCCCGTCATCTCCAGCCCGCCGCCGGGCGCGCCGGACGTGGCACCCGCCAGCCAACCACTCATCAGGCCGCCAGGCACGTGCTTGATCAGAAACTTCATGCGCTGCGCGCCCGGCGCAGAGCTGAACGAATAGGAGCGATGCTGGTTGCTGCCCGGCACGTTGATGTTGACGTACTGGCCTGGCAGGAACGCCGGAGCGTCCTGCGGCACGTCCAGCGCGAGCTCGTAGGCCGCGTCGCTGAACTGTGTAATGGCTGCGACCGATCCGCTGAACTGGGCCATGCCGGTCTTGCATGCGGTGGACGGCACGGGCACCGCGATCACGCAGTCGGACTTGGGCACCATCTGGCAGGTCAGCACCAGCCCCTCGGCCGCCTCTTGCTCGGTCAGCGCGTCTTCGATGTAGTCGTCACCCAGATCGTAGGTGCCGCTTTCGGCGCGGCACTTGCAGGTGCCGCACACGCCGTCGGAGCAATCCATCGGCAGGTTGATGCGGTTGCGGAATGCGGCGTCCAGCACTTTCTCGTTGGCACCGCAGTCCACGAAGCGGGTGACACCGTCCTCGAAGTTCAGGGCTATTCGGTAGCTGCTCATCGTGATCTCCTTATCCGTCAGATGTGATAAATGTCGATCACCTGGCGGATGTAGTCGTTCTTGAGAACGATCTTCTTGCGAGCGATCAGAAAGCTGCCCCCCACCTTGCGCAGCGTGGCGTACACCGTGCCGAAGAAGTGGTCTGTGACCTTGTACCGGTGGCTGAGGGTATGGAAGTTGTAGCGAACGTCCACGCCGTCGTCACGCTCGGCCAGCACTTCCACATTGGTGAGCATGTGGTTGGTGCGCGGCTCGGGCATGGATGCGCTGGAGCGCTCGGTCTTGATGCGAAACACCCGGTCTTCCAACCCGTTGCGGTTGGGGTAGTAAATCAGCGAGATCTGGCTTTGCGGGTCGTCGGTCAACTGGTCGTCGTCGTCCCAGGCCGGCATCCAGTATTCGGCGTCCTCGGCATACATTTCCAGCCAGGGTTCCCATTCGCGGTCGTCCAGATGGCGTGCCTCGCGGTAGAGAAAAGCGCAGATGGCGCCGTAGTTGGCTTGGTTTTCCTGACTCATGGCTGAACTCCTTCACGCTCTTGCTGCACTGCTTTGCGCATCTCTTGCACCCAGTAGTGGTGCTGACAAACGAACAGGCCCTCGTCCTCGCTGCGCTCGCCGCTGAGCAAGGGCTTCATGCCCATCTTCCTGGCGTTTTCGTCCGGCCCTTCGATCCACAGCGGAGCGCCGCGGCTGAGGTCGTTCCAGCCTACTGCCGAACCTGCATAGCCAGCCTGGCACGCGCGGAACTCTTCCAGATCGTCGGCCGTGCCCATGCCCGACACGTTGAAGAAGTCCTCGTATTGGCGGATGCGGATCGCGCGATCTTCCGCGCTCTCGCCCTTGGGGCCGAAGCAGAAGATGCTGACTTCGGTCTTGTCCACGCTGAGGGGGCGCACCACACGGATCTGGGTGCCGAACTGATCCATCAGGAACACGTTCGGGTACAGGCACAGGTTGCGGGTCTGGCCCACGATGAAGTCTGCGCGGTCCTGGCCCACGCGCCGTGCCAGGTCTTCGCGCTGGTTCCAGATCGGACGCACCTCAGGGTTCAGCGTGTTGGTCCACAGCAGGATGTGGCCATTCTCGAAGCCGTACACGCCAGCGGTGGCCTTGCTCCAGTTGTTGGCATCCGTGGCCTTGGTGCCGCCTTCCTTGCGCCGGCTCATGGTGGCGGCGTAATTCCAGTGCACGGTGCTGACGTGGTAGCCGTCGCAGCCGTTTTCCATCTGCATCTTCCAGTTGCCGTCGTAGATGTAGCTGGAGTTGCCGCGCAGCACCTCCAGGCCATCGGCAGCCTGGTCCACGATCTGGTCGATGATGACGCGGGTCTCGCCCAGGTAGTCCTCCAGCGGCAGGACATCGGCGTTGAGGCTGCCGAACAGAAAGCCCTTGTAGCTCTGAAAGCGCGCGACCTTGGTCAGGTCATGCGAACCGTTCTTGTTGAAGGACACCGGGTATTCGGTGGTCTTCTCGTCCTTGACCTTGAGCAGCTTGCCGCTGTTGCTGAACGACCAGCCGTGGAACGGGCAGGTGAAGCTGCCCTTGTTGCCGTGCTTGCGACGGCAAAGCATGGCGCCCTTGTGCGCGCAGGCGTTGATCACTGCATGCAGTTCACCAGTCTTGTCGCGGGTGATGATGATGGGCTGGCGGCCGATCCAGGTGGTGTAGTAATCGTTGTTGTTCGGGATCTGGCTCTCGTGGGCCAGATACACCCAGTTCGATTCGAAGATGTGCTTCATCTCGAGCTCGAACAGATCGGGATTGGTGAAGATGTCCCGACGGCACCTGAAGATGCCTTGCTCCTTATCTTCTTGCAGCGCGTCTTCCAGCAGCTTCTCGATGTTCTGATACCGGTCATCGCGTACGGCAGTGTTCATGATGTGTCTCCTTGGTGTGCAGACATCTCCCACGATCCACGGCGCGGTTCGGTAGGAGAGGGAAATACGATCTAAGCGGCCGTGGCGCACGTGGCGCCACGGCGGTCAGAAGTCAGGCCGTCGGCTCAGGCCTCGAGGCGGGGACGGTTGACGATCTGGTTGTCCACGCCATTGACCAGGGCAGTGAGCGAGATGTCGAAAACGATCTCGGCGAACGGACCATCGAGTCCCTCGGCCTTGATGCTGGCCGGGTCGGTGCGCTCGACCAGCGGTGGCACCAGACCTTCGCGGGTGGCATAGGCGAAGTCGTCGAAGACCAGCGGATCACCGTCGATGTTGATCTGCGTCGTCAGCTTGCGGTGGCCCTCTGCGGTGACGAAGAAGTGAATGTGCGCCGGACGGTTGCCATGGCGGCCCAGCTGGTTGAGCAGGCCTTGCGTGGGGCCATCGGGCGGGCATCCATAACCCTTGGGCACGATGCTCTGGAACTTGTAGCGGCCCTGGGCGTCGGTGACGATGGTACGACGCATGTTGAACGGCTTTTGCTCGCCCGTGGGGTCAAAGTGGGAGTAGAAGCCCTTGGTGTTGGCATGCCAGACTTCGACCTTCGCGCCGGCCAGCGGCTTGCCATCCGCGCCATGCACCGTGCCGTGCATGATCAGGGTATGGCCTTCCTTGTCGCTGCCGTCGTCCAGACGGGCAAAACCTTGCGCGACGGGCGCGCCGGCCACGTACAGGGGGCCTTCGATGGTGCGCGGCGTGGCGCCTGCGACACCCAGAGCGGCGTCTTCAGCATCCATGCGCATGTCCAGGTAGCGGTCAAAGCCCAGGCCGGGCGAGAGCAGGCCAGCCTCGCCCCGGGCGCCGAGCTGATTCAGATAGGCGATCCCTGCCCAGTACTCGTCCGATGTGACTTCCAGATCCTCGATCGTCTTGTACAGGTCGGACAGGATGCGATGGACGATTTGCTTGACGCGCGGATTGCCCCCGCTCTGATCCAGGCCGCTGGCCAAACGCAGGAAATCCTGTACCTCGGGAGTATTGAAAATTTGGACGCTCATCGCGGTCTCCTTTTTTCCGGTCGTGGGTTAAAAACGTGGTGAATGAAAGGTTGCGACGATTTAGGCGGCTGCCACAGCGGCGCCCTGTTTCCTGTCGCGGCGGAAGAACTGGATGCGGTCTTCGTCCAGTGCAATGCCCAAGCCTGGCCCCGTCGGCACTGCGAGCTGGAAATCGCGGTACTGCAGGGGTTGGGTCAGGATTTCTTCGGTCAGCAGCAAGGGGCCGAACAGCTCGGTACCCCATTGCAGATCGCGGAATGTGGCGAAGGCATGGGCAGAGGCGATCGTGCCGATCGCGCCTTCAAGCATGGTTCCGCCATAGAGTTCAATGCCCGCTGCGTCGGCGATCGCCGCCACCTGCTGGGCTGCCCGCAGGCCGCCGGACTGTTCGGTTTTGATGGCGAACACATCGGCGCCTGCGACCCGCGCCAGCGCGAACGCCGAGGTCGGGCCGGTCAGCGATTCGTCGGCCATCACGGCAATTGCAAAGCGGCCTTTCAGGCGCGCCAGCGCATCGACAGAGGCCACGGGCTGCTCCACCAGTTCACATCCCGCGTCCACCAGCCCGGCCAGGCCACGCTGGGCTTCAAGCTCACTCCAGGCCATGTTCACGTCCACCCGCACGGCGCCGCGGTCGCCCAGCGCTTTCTTGATGGTGGCAACGTGCGCCACGTCGGCATCCACGGCGCGACGGCCGATCTTGAGCTTGAAGATGTTGTGGCGGCGCTGCGCCAGCATGCGCTCGGCCTCGTCGATGTCCTTGGCCGTATCGCCGGACGCCAGCGTCCATGCCACCGGCAGGCTGTCGCGGACACGCCCGCCCAGCAGCTGGGACACAGGCAGACCGGTACGCTGGCCCAGCGCATCGAACAATGCTGTCTCCACGGCGCACTTGGCAAAGCGGTTGTCGTGGATGGCCTTGTTGAGCTTGGCCATGATGGCGGGGACGTGGCTGGCATCCGCGCCGATCAGCAGCGGCGCGAAATAGGTATCAACGGCCAGCTTCATGCCTTCGGGCGATTCGGCTCCATAAGCCAGCCCACCGATCGTGGTCCCTTCGCCGACGCCCACTGTGCCGTCTGAACAGTAAAGGCGCACGAGCATCAGGGTCTGGCCGTTCATCGTCGCCATGGACAACTGATGGGGACGGATCGTGGGCAGATCGAGCAAGAAGGTCTCCACCCGCTCGATGAGCGCTGGAGCTACGCAAGCTTGAGAGTTTCGTGTGTTTTCCATGTCCGCGATTGGATGCCAGGCCCCACGTTCCGCCCAACACTAAATTTGTCTAGTGCGATACTTAAAAAGTATGATTGATCATCATGCATAAATAAATCAATGACTTAAATATCGCAATTCATGCCTACCTATGGTTTTCCCTTATGGATGTCCGGCAGCTCAAGTATTTCGTCGCTGTAGCCAACACACGCAACTTCACGCGTGCCTCCGAACAGCTTCACATTGCCCAGCCCCCGCTGAGCCGGCAGATTCAACTGCTCGAAGAGGAGCTGGGCGTGCAGCTCATACTGCGCAACAGTCGGCCGCTGCGTCTGACCGATGCGGGGCGCAGTTTTTATGAGCAGGCGCTCCAAATCATCAACCGCCTTGATCAGCTCAAGAGCACCACCCAGCAGATCGGCCTCAATCAGCGCCAAACCTTGTCCATCGGATTCGTTGCCTCCACGCTGTACGGTGGCCTGCCCATGCTGGTGCGCAAGCTGCGGCAGCATTACCCTGACTTGGACATCAAGTTGGTGGAGCTGACCTCGATGCAGCAGCTCGCCGCGCTGAAGTCGGGGCGGATTGACGTGGGCTTCGGTCGCATTCGCAGCAACGACGCGTCGGTGGAGCGCATCGTCTTGCGCGAAGAGCGGCTGGTGCTCGCCCTGCCGCCGGACTCGCCGCTCACCAAAGGGGCCAGGCAAGCCACCCTCAAGGATCTTGAAGGGCAAAAGCTCATCGTTTATCCCAAAGAGCCACGCCCCAGCTTTGCTGACCACGTTCTGAGCCTGCTCAATGACCAGGCCATCCATCCCTCCGAGGTTCACGAGGTGCGCGAGATCCAGACCGCGCTGGGGCTGGTGGCCGCCGAGTCGGGGATCTGTCTCATTCCTGCCTCGGCGCGGCTGCGCAATGACCTGCATTACCGCTTGATTGACGATGAGCGTGCCACCTCGCCGGTCATCCTGACTCACCGCATCAACGACAACGGCTGGCACATCGAAGCCATCAAGCAATTGGTGGCCGATATGTACGCTGAAAAGCCAGCCTGGCTGGACGTGGAACACAACGTCTTTCCGAAAAGCGACTTGCCCCAGACTCCTTAGCGCAGGCGTAAAAAACCATAGCGCCTACCGCAGGTTCTGAAAGGGTTGAAGCCCTGAATCATTTGAAAATTGAACCCCTCAGCCTGCATCCCGTGGCCCGCAAGGTTTGCGGTTCGCGGCGCTTGCAAGGCCGGCCCGCGCCTTGCAGTTGCCGGTCTTGCGGGTCATGCGTGATACGGGCCAGGGGCTGCGGCCTGGCTGGTTCCTGGCGCTGAATGGGCGCCAGGTAAATATCAGGGCTTGCGACGGCGCATGGACAGTCCGAGGCCCGCCAGCGCCATGCCCAGCAGCGCCATGGTGGCCGGCTCGGGAACCTCGTTGCGCTCGAACGGCTGCGTGGCCATGTCGTAGGGCTGGTAGTTCAGGCTGCGCACCTGGGTGGCCGCGCCCGTGGTCTTGTCGATGGTGTAGATGCTTCCGGCACCACTGCCGCCGCCGGGGCCGGCTGCATACAGCGTGCCGTCCAGGGAGAAGCCCAGCCCGAAGATGTCGCCGGTCACGCCAAACAGGCCCACCAGCGACTGCGAGCCCGTGCTTTTGTTGACCAGGGCCAGCGCCACTCCGTTGCCGGTGCTGACGGCGCCGTACATGGCGGTCAAGTCGGTCGGGTCGACGGCGATGTCGCCCGCGTAGCCATAGCTTCCGTTGCCCACGAACGTGGAGTTGCCGTTGAGCGGGTTCACGCTGTACAGGCCCACGCCCGACCCGGCGTACAGCAAGCCGTCACGCCCTTCGCCCAGGGCGTTGCCTGGCACCGATCCACCCACGTTCGTCTGCACATTGCTGAGCAGGTTGTAGGTGGAGAGGCTGCCGCTACCCGACTGGACGTACAGCGTGTTCCCCTGAGGGCCCGACGATATGCTGAACGCGCCGGTTGACGGGTTCACCAGTGACTCGGCATAGGCGGCGCTGGCGTCGTACGAGTAGAGGGCGCCGCTCGAGCTGTTGATGTAGATGAGCGTCGAGGGCGCTGCGTAGGCAGAGGCTGCTGCCAGGATCGTGACGGATACGGCAGTCAGGGTGCGCTTGAGGGTGCGGGCTTGCATGGAGCGTCTCCGGTAGTGGGTGCATGACTCCGTAGCAAAAACAGGGCCTGCATTAAAAAATGTTGTAAATCAAAGGGTTGCAGCTTTGATTTGGCGGACTGGCGGACAGGGTGTCAGTTTTTTCGACAGGGGGTTTTTTTGTGGCGCGGGCGGGTTGTGCGCTGTGGCACAGGCCGCAGACCACCGGGACGCTCGCTACACTCGGCCTGCCAGACACCCGCCGGTCGCCGGCATTGAGCTCGTGCTCCGCCTGTCGCCGCCCGGTTGCCATTCGTTCGCCGCTTATTCGCAGACCCTGCATGACCGATTCATTGCCCCGCATCGCGCCTGCCACCCCGTGCCTGCGCCCGCAAGTCAGAGCAAGGCGCGCCTGCCGCCCGCCGCGCATGCTGGGCGGGGGCGCCGCATGAAGCGCCTTCCGGCGTGCGCCGCCGTGCCCCTGCGGCTTTGGGCCTTGCTGGCTGCGGGCCCGGTGCTGTTTTTGCTGTTCATCGTGGGCGCATCGGTATTTTTCAACGCGCAGGGCGTCGCACCTGGGCTCATCGGGCAAAAGGTGTCGGGCTTGGTCACTGAGGCCCTGGTGACCGTGCTGGTCTGCCTGGGATTGTTGCTGGCACTGCACGGCGCGCAGGTTCGCGCGGCCTGGTCGGGGCGCGCGCTGGAAAAAGCCGGTTCTTCTGCCGTGGTGGGCGCCCTGGTCGGCGTTGTGTTGGCGATTGCCTATATCCACTGGCTTGCGCCGCTGCTGGGCGTGCTGCAGCGCGATGTGGGCGATTTCGTGCCGCCGGGCTCGGTTTTGCCCACCGTGTCCAGCCAGATCGGCTTGTTTTTCGTTGCCAACGTGGTGCTGGCACCGCTGGTGGAGGAAACCCTCTACCGAGGCGTGGCACTGCCTGTGCTGGCGGCGCGCTTTGGCTGGGCGCGCGCGGTGGCCATCACCTGTCTATTTTTTGGCGCGCTGCACTGGGCCGGCGGTGTCTGGTACATGCTGCTGACGGGCCTGGTGGCCGGGGGGCTGTTTGCCGGCCTGTTTTGCTGGCGCCGCAGCGTTGTCGCACCGCTTGCGGCACACTTGGCGCTGAATGCCGTGGAGTTTGCCCATGCGCTGCAGCTGCGTGGCGGGCTCTGAGAAAACCCCAAGCCATTGCAGGAGTCTTGCATGTTGTCAAACGATCTTCAGCGTGATTTTGACGCGCTCGTCCCGGGCCGCAGCATCGGGGCCGGCTCCAGCCGCCGCAGTGCGCTGGGCATGATGCTGGGCGCGGGTTATGCCGCTGCGGCCGCGCCAGTGATGGCGCAGACGGCGATTGCCACCCCGGCCGACGGGCTGGTGGCGGGTGAAGTGAGTTTTGCAGTCAACGGTTTTGACGTGCGTGCCTACCGCGCAGCGCCGCAGGGGCGCACGGGCCTGCCCGTGATGCTGGTGATCTCCGAGATCTTTGGTGTGCATGAGTACATCGCCGACGTCTGCCGCCGCCTGGCGCGCGAAGGCTACCTGGCCATTGCGCCCGACTTGTTCGCGCGCCAGGGCGATCCGCGCGCCTACACCGAGGTGGCCAAGCTTTTGAGCGAACTGATCGCCAAAGTGCCTGATGCGCAGGTCATGGCGGATCTGGACGGCGCCGTGCGTTGGGCTGGCGCCAACGGCGGCGACTTGCAACGGGTGGGCATCACCGGCTTTTGCTGGGGCGGGCGCATCACCTGGCTGTACGCAGCGCACGGCCCGGTCAAGGCCGGTGTGGCCTGGTATGGCCGGCTGGTGGGGCAGGCCAGCGCGCTGACGCCCAAGCACCCGGTGGACATCGCGCCCATCCTCAAGGCGCCGGTGCTGGGCCTGTACGGCGAAAAAGATACCGGCATACCCCTTGACACGGTTGATACGATGAAAAAAGCCCTTGCACAAGGGTCCCCCGCAGCGAAGGCCTCGCAGTTTGTGATCTACCCGGACGCGCCGCATGCTTTTCATGCCGACTACCGCCCCAGCTTTCGCCCAGAGGCCGCGCTGGACGGCCGCAGGCGTGCGCTGGACTGGCTCAGGCAGCACGGACTTGCGTGAGCGCAGCCGTGGGGGAGGAGCCGCACACAAGCCCTTCGGGGCTTTTTTTGATGGTGCGGCGTGTCGTCGTTCATGAGTCAAAAGGGCTTGCAGCCCATTGAAAGAAAGCGCTAATAGCTATGACATTGATAGCAATCATTTTGGCCACCCTGGCCGCGGGCATTGGCAGTGTGTGGGTCGCTGCGGCGCTGCTGCGCGTGGGGCTGGGCGGGCGGGGGCGCGTGGGGGCGCAGCACCTTTTGAGCCTGGCGGCCGGCGCCTTGCTGTCCACGGCCTTCATGCACCTGCTGCCCGAGGCGTTCGAGAGCCAGGCCAGCGCGCATGACCTGTTTGCCACGCTGCTGCTGGGGCTGGTGTTTTTCTTTCTGCTGGACAAGGCCGAGCTGTGGCACCACGGACATGAACACAGCCAGGCCGAGCTGCGGCTGCACGATCACCACCACCACGCTCATGACCATGACCACGATCACGCCGACGATCACGGCGGGCATCGCCACGGCCACGGCCACGGCCAGCATGGCCACGGCGGCTGGTCGCTGCTGACCGGCGACAGCGTGCACTGCTTTGGCGACGGGGTGCTGATCGCCTCCGTTTTCCTGGCGGACATGCGCCTGGGCCTGGTGGCAGCGCTGTCGGTGCTGGCGCACGAGGTGCCGCACCACATTGGCGACCTGGTGGTGCTGCGCCACAGCAGCCTGCACCGCCATGCGGCCCTGCTCAAGGTGTCGCTGGCAGGTGCAGTGACGGCACTGGGCGGGGTGGTGGGCTACTACCTGGTGGGCTTGTGGGAGGAGGCGCTGCCGTACTTTCTGGTGGTGGCCTCCAGCAGCTTTGTCTATGTGGCGCTGGCCGACCTGATTCCGCAGCTGCAAAAACGCCTGACGGCCCTGCAGACACTGGTGCAGATTGCCTGGCTGGCGGGCGGTATTGCGTTGGTCATCTTGGTGAGCGGCCTGGCGCATTGACCGCCCTGCCGCACGGGCGGCGCCCTGCCGGTATCAGCCGCCCGCCAGCGCTTCGCGCACCGCCGCCACCTGGCGGCGCGATACCGGCAGCGCTTCGGTCAGTCCGTGCAGGCGCACGGCCCAGCCTTCGCCTTCCTGGGCGTCGTGGTGTCTTTCAAGGGCGCGCATGGCGCGGCGGGCCACCAGCGTGTTGCGATGCACGCGCAAGAAATGCGCCGCGTGGCGCGCTTCCAGGTCGGCCAGCGCGCCGTCCAGCACAAAGCTGCGCGCCAGGGTGCGCACCGTCACGTACTTCTGTTCGGCGCGCAGGTACAGCACGTCATCCAGCGGCACGCGCTCGGTGCGCCCGCGGTCATGGATCAGCAGCGCCTCGCAGTCGGGCGGCGGCAGGGCAGGGCGCCGGCGCGCCGCATGGGGAGCCGCGCGCTGCACCTTGGCCAGGGCTTGCTGCAGGCGCTGCAGGCGCACGGGCTTGGTCAGGTAGTCCACGGCATCCAGCTCGAAGGCCGACAGCGCATGGTCGGCGTATGCGGTCACGAAGACGATGGCCGGCGGATGCGGCAGGCGCTGGATGTGCTGCGCCAGCGCCAGGCCGTCCTGGCCCGGCATGTGGATGTCCAGCAGCACCAGGTCCACCGCCTGCCCGCCGCTGGTGGCCAACTGCGCCTGTGCGTCGGCGGCGTGGGCCGCCTCGGCCACGGTGTAGCCTGCTGCGCAGTCGTGCAGCAGCGTGCGCAGGCGGCTGCGGGCCAGGGCTTCGTCGTCCACGATCAGGATGTGCATGGCGTATCTGCTTTCAGGAGGTCGGTACCGAGATGCGCACGCGGTAAAAGCCGCTGTGCTCGCCCGCGCTGAAGTCGCAGTCCACGTCGTGCAGCAGGCGCAGGCGGTCGCGCACATTGGCCTGGGCGATGCCGTGGCCGCTTTCGGGTGTCTGTGCACGTTGCAGCTGCGTGGGCAGGGTGTTGGTGATGGTCAGCACCACGCGGCCCCCGCGCAGCTCGGTGCGTATGCGCAGCTTGGCCACTGCGCCCGTGCTGGGCTCCACGCCGTGTTTGACGGCGTTTTCCACCAGCGGCTGCAGCAGCAGCGGCGGCAGGCGGGCCGTGCCCGCGCGCGCATCCAGCACCCATTGCACACGCATGCGGTCGCCAAAGCGCACCTGCTCGATATCCAGGTAGCGGCGCGCCAGCGCGATTTCGTCCTCCAGCGTGGCGAATTCGTCCTGATCCACCAGCGCGTGGCGAAACAGCTCGCTCAGGTCTTCCAGCACGGCCTCGGCGCGGGCGGGTTCGGCGCGCACCAGGGCGATGGCGCTGTTGAGTGTGTTGAACAGAAAGTGCGGGCGAATGCGCGACTGCAGCTCGGCCAGTCGCGCCGCGGTGGATGCCGGCGCACGCGCGCGGGCGCGCAGCATCAGCGCGGTGACCAGCAGCGCTGCCAGCAGCGCACCGCTGGCGGCGCTGGCCGCCCAGGGCGGGTTGTCTGCGGCGGGCCCGGCCAGCACCAGCATGGCGCAGGCATACAGCCCCGCCAGCGCGCCCAGCACAACGCCGGCGGCGTACTGCAGCTGCACCCGCAGGCGCTGCAGCGTTTTCTTGAGGCTGCAGGCCGTGATCAGCCAGGCCAGCGTGGCCGGCAGCGCCCCGCCCGTGAGCAAAGCCAGCTGCGCCAGCCAGTCGGCCACACTGGCAGCGCCAAACATGGCGCCCACACCCAGCACTGCTTCGACGAACAGCACGGCGCGCAGCACCACCCCCACATGGCAGGCGTCAAACACCAGCGCGGTGCCCCGTGGCGCGTGGCGCGGTGCGGCATTGGCCGGTGGCGCAGGGCGGGTCGATAAAATTTGCGTCTCTTGCATCGCGGCATCCGGGCGTTCCGGTTGTCTAACCTCCCGGATTATTGCCCTCATGTCCTCTTCTTCTGCCTCGCAACCGTCCCACGATCAGCTGGCCACCAAGTCCCAGGCCTGGTCGGCTTTGTTCTCCGAGCCCATGAGCGATCTGGTCAAGCGCTATACCTCCAGCGTGTTTTTTGACAAGCGCCTGTGGCAGGCCGACATCGCCGGCAGCCTGGCGCACGCCGACATGCTGGCCGCGCAGGGCATCATCGGCGCGCAAGACCTGGCCGACATCCAGCGCGGCATGGCGCAGATCACGGCCGAGATTGAATCCGGCGCATTTGACTGGAAGCTGGATCTGGAAGACGTGCACCTGAACATTGAAGCGCGCCTGACCCAATTGGTGGGCGACGCCGGCAAGCGCCTGCACACCGGCCGCAGCCGCAACGACCAGGTGGCCACCGACGTGCGCCTGTGGCTGCGCAGCGAGATTGACCTGATCGACGGTCTTCTGAGCGCGCTGCAGCTGTCGCTGGTGGAGGTGGCCGAGCAGAACGTGGATGTCATCCTGCCCGGCTTCACCCACCTGCAGGTGGCCCAGCCGGTGAGCTTTGCCCACCACCTGCTGGCCTACGTGGAAATGTTCAAGCGCGATGCCGAGCGCATGCAGGACGTGCGCCGCCGCACCAACGTGCTGCCGCTGGGCAGCGCCGCGCTGGCCGGCACCACCTACCCGCTGGATCGCGAGCGCGTGGCGCGCACGCTGGGCATGGACGGTGTGTGCCAAAACAGCCTGGATGCCGTCAGCGACCGCGACTTTGCGATTGAATTCACCGCCGCGGCCAGCCTGTGCATGGTGCACATCAGCCGCCTGAGTGAAGAACTCATCATCTGGATGAGCCAGAACTTTGCCTTCATCAAGATTGCCGACCGCTTCACCACCGGCTCGTCGATCATGCCGCAGAAGAAAAACCCCGACGTGCCCGAGCTGGCGCGCGGCAAGACCGGCCGCGTGGTGGGCCACCTGATGGGCCTGATCACGCTGATGAAGGGCCAGCCCCTGGCCTACAACAAGGACAACCAGGAAGACAAGGAACCGCTGTTCGACACCGTGGACACGCTCAAGGACACGCTGCGCATCTTTGCCGAAATGGTGGGCGGCCAGGTCAACCCCGCCACCGGCTGCAAGGAAGGCGGCATCACGGTGAATGCCCAGGCAATGGAAGACGCCGCCAAGAAAGGCTATGCCACCGCCACCGATCTGGCCGACTACCTGGTCAAGAAAGGCCTGCCCTTCCGTGACGCGCACGAGACCGTGGCCCACGCCGTCAAGGCCGCGCAAAGCCACGCCTGCGACCTGTCCGAGCTGCCGCTGGCCGTGCTGCAAGGCTTTCACCCGGCGATCGAGAAGGACGTGTACGAAGTCCTGAGCCTGCAAGGCTCGCTGCACGCCCGCAGCACGCTGGGCGGCACTGCGCCCGCGCAGGTGCGCGCTCAGCTGGAACGCCACCGGGCGCGGCTGGCGGCCTGATGGCCTGATGGTCGGCTGGCGCGGATGGCGTGCCGTTGTGGCTGTTGCGTCTCTGACGGGCAGCATGGTTCCAACAAGGCCCAGGGGCTGTTTTGATGCTGAAAACCTCCACGCATGCACAAGGCCGGCTGGCTGAGCCGGTGGAACATGGCCAAGACCGCGCCCGCGGCCTTCCCCGCCGCCGCCTGCTGGCCAGCGCCTTGGCCGCGGGCGCCTGGCCTGCGCTGGGCGCGCTGCCCGCCCGGGCGGGCAGCGCCGAGCCTGTGCGCATCCTGGTGGGCTTTCCGCCTGGCGGCGGCTCGGACGCCGTCGCCCGCCTGCTGGCCGACAAGCTCAAGGACGTGCTGGGCGCGCCCGTGGTGGTGGACAACCGCCCCGGCGCCGGCGGGCAGATTGCGGCGCAGGTGCTCAAGGCCGCGCCGGCCGACGGCGCCACGCTGTTTCTCACGCACGACCACACCATTTCCATCTTGCCGCTGGTCGTCAAGAACCCGGGGTTCGATCCGGCGCGCGACTTTGCGCCAGTGGCCGGTTTTGCCACCTTTGTGAACGCCTTTGCGGTGTCGGGCGGCACGCCCGCGCAGTCGTTTGCCGAGTATGTGCGGTGGCTCAAGACCGCGCATGGCGGCAAGAGCGCCGTGGGCGTGCCCGCGCCTGCGTCAACCCCTGAATTTTTGGTGGGCTTGCTGGGGCGCCGCTACCGTCTGGATCTGGTGGCCGCGCCCTACCGCGGCAGCGCGCCCATGATCGGCGACATGCTGGGCAAACAGATCGCGGCGGGCGTGGGGTCGGTGCAGGACTTCATCGAGCACCACCGCGCCGGCAAACTGCGCGTGCTGGCCGTGCTCGGCGGCAGTCGCCAGGCCGCGCTGCCGGATGTGCCCACGTTTGCCGAGCTGGGGCTGCAGGGCTTTGAGGATCTGCCCTATTACGGTTTTTATGCGCCTGCGGGCACGCCCCCGGCCTTCATCCAGCGGTTTTCCGGCGCTCTGGCGCAGGTGCTGGTCATGCCCGACGTGCGCGACCAGCTCATCGCCATGGGCCTGTCCGTGGGCCACATGACGCCCGAGCAGCTGGCCGCGCGCGAGCAGGCCTACACCCGGGTGTGGGCGCGCATCATCCGTGGCAGCGGCTTTTCGGCGCCTTGATTGCGCCTTGAGGGCGTGGCCGCGCCCGGCGTGGCCTGCGCCCCGGGGCGCGGGGTTGCGGTCATGCGGCTTTGTTACGCTGGGCAGAAAACCGGCCCGGGGGATACGCTCTTGAACAAATGGACACGTTGGTTGGCTGCGGCACTGGCGCTTGCGGCGGGCAGCGCGCAGGCGCTGCAGGTGAGCAGCTTCTCGCCCCAGGGCGAGGTGGCGCAGGTGCGCCAGGTGGTCGCGCGGTTTGATGCGGCGGCCGTGCGCTTTGGCGACCCGCAGGCGGCGGCTCCCTTCACGGTGCAGTGCAGCGACGCCGATGCGGCCAAGGGCACGGGGCGCTGGACGGGCGAGCGCGAATGGGTGTTCGACTTCGCGCGCGACCTGCCACCCGGCGTGCGTTGCACGGCCACCGCAGTATCCGGGTTCAAATCGGCCTTGGGCGCAGGAATAACGGGCGCTGGTAGCTATCAATTCAATAGTGGAGGGCCGTTTGTCCAGCGCATTTTGCCGGGCACCTACCAGCCCATCGACGAGGAACAGGTGTTTGTGCTGCAGATGAACGGCGCGGCCACGGCGGACAGCCTGCGCAGCCATGCCTGGTGCGCGCTGGACGGAGTGGGCGAGCGCGTGCCCGTGCGTCTGGTCGAGGGCGCGCAGCGCAGCGAGATCCTCAAGGCCCTGGGGCTGGACAAACGTGCCGCGCAGTCGCCGCTGCAGTACGCCACGCTGGCATGCAACCGGCGGCTGACGTCGGGCACGCAGATGCAGCTCGTCTTCGGCAAGGGCGTGGCCACGCCCGGCGGCGTGGCGAATGCCGTGGAAAAGCGCTTCACCTTCCAGGTGCGCGAGCCCTTTTCCGTCGATTTTCAGTGCGAGCGCGAGAACGCCCAGGCCGCCTGCCTGCCGATCCGCCCTATGGTGCTGTCGTTCAACGCCCCCGTGCCGCGCAAGCTGGCAGCAGGCATACGCCTGAAGTCAGACCGCGAGACGCTGCTGCCACGCTTCGAGGACGAGGGGGACGGCGCCACCCCGCCGCCCGGCGACACGCTGGTCAATGCCGTGCGCTTTGGCCCGCCGCTGGCCGAGAGCACGGCCTTCACGCTGGAGCTGCCGGCCAACCTGTCTGACGCCGCGGGGCGGGCGCCGCGCAATGCAGCGAGCTTCCCGCTCAAGGTGGCTACGGGCGGCATGCCGCCGCTGGCCAAGTTTGCGGCGGCGCCGTTCGGCATCGTCGAGCGCTTCGCCGAAGGCCCGGTCGAGAGTAACCCGCCCGCCCTGCTGCCCGTGACGCTGCGCAAGGTGGAGCCCGCGCTGCGCGTGCACGGCCTGCAACCCGCGTCGTCGCCCGAGGTGCCCGCGGGACAGGTGCGTACGCTGCAGCCCGGTGGCGATGCGCAAATCATCGCCTGGATGCGCAAGGTGCGGCGCTACCACAGCCCGCTGGTGGAGCGCCGCCAGGCGCAGCGGGACGGCGTGGGTGCATTGCCCCGGCCGCTGCAAGGGCAGGACAGCCCGGACCATGTGCAGACCCGCATGCTGTCGCTGCTGGAAGGCCACAGCGGCGCCAAGGCGCTGGAGCTGCCCCGCGCCGCAGCAGCGGACCCACGGCCCTTCGAGGTGGTGGGCATACCGCTGGCGCCGGGTTTCCATGTGGTGGAGGTGGCATCGCAGGCGCTGGGCGGCGCATTGCTGGATGCGCGCCACGGCGCCGGCCGCACCATGTACGTGCGCACGGCGGCGCTGGTGACCAACCTGGGTGTGCATTTCAAGCTGGGCCGCGAGAACGCGCTGGCCTGGGTGACCACGCTGGACAAGGGCCAGCCCGTGCAGGGCGCCAGCGTGCGCGTGTCCGACTGCCGGGGCCGCCTGCTGGCCCAGGCGCAGACCGATGCGCAGGGCATTGCGCGCTTTGACGGCCTGTCGCCCGAGCCGCCGCGCTGCGGCGACGAAGACGGCTACGGCGGCTATGGCGACTACGGCGACGGCTCGCAGGCCTACTTTGTCAGCGCGCGCCACCGCGGCGCCGACGGGGTGGAGGACCTGGCCTTTGCCTGGAGCGACTGGCAGCGCGGCATCGAGCCCTGGCGCTTCAACCTGCCCACCAGCAGCGACCCGAGCCCGGATACCGTGGCCCACACCATTTTCGACCGCACGCTGCTGCGCGCGGGCGAGACCGTGTCCATGAAGCATGTGCTGCGCCTGCAGAACCGCCAGGGCTTTGCGCTGCCGCAGCAGCGGCCGTCGCAGCTGGCGATCACCCACGTGGGCAGCGGCCAGCAGTTCACACAGCCGCTGCAATGGCGCAAGACCGGCACGGGGGGGCTGTCCGCCACCAGCGAGTTCGCGGTGCCGCCAGCCGCCAGGCTGGGCCTGTACCAGGTGGAGCTGCGCGGCGCTGACGCCAAGGGGGGCGAACGCAGTTTCGAGTCCGGGAGCTTCCGGGTGGAGGAATTCCGCCTGCCGGTGCTGCAGGGGCGCGTTGCGCTCGTGGGCGACCAGCCGCTGGTGCGGGCGCGGTCGGTAGCGGCCGACGTGCAGGTGGGGTATGTGTCGGGCGGCCCCGCGGGGCAGCTGCCGGTGCGGGTGTCGGCCATGGTGCGGGCCAAGTCGCTGCAGTTTGCCGACTTTGACGCCTTCAGCTTCCAGCCGCCGCGCCAGCGCGGCCCGCAGGCCGGGGACGACGACGAGGAGCCCGCGGCGCGGCAGGACACGCGCGTGGTTGCCGACAAGCTGCCGCTGACGCTGGACAAGAGCGGCGCCGGTCGCGTGACCCTCGACCAGCTGCCCCAGGCCCGCCAGGCGCAGGACCTGGTGCTGGAGGCCACCTATGCCGACCCCAATGGCGAGGTGCAGACGGTGCGCAGCACGCACACGCTGTGGCCGGCCGCCGTGGTGGCGGGCGTGAAGACCGAGGGCTGGGTGTCGGCGGCGCAAAAAGTGCGCCTGCAGGCCCTGGCGCTGTCGCTGCAGGGCCAGCCCCAGGCGGGCGTGCCACTGGCCGTGCAGGCCATCGCGCACGTCACCACCACCAGCCGCAAGCGCATGGTGGGGGGCTTTTACAGCTACGACAACAAGACCGAGACCAAGGACCTGGGCACCGTGTGCACCGGCAAGAGCGACAGCCGCGGCCTGCTGCTGTGCGACGCACGGCTGGACGAGCCCGGCGAGGTGGAGCTGGTGGTCACCGCGCGCGACAAGGACGGCAACGAGGCCCAGGCCGCGTCCTCCGTCTGGGTCACGCGGCGCGGCGAGCTGTGGTTTGGCGGCGAGGACCATGACCGCATCGACGTGCTGCCCGAGAAAAAGAGCTACCAGCCCGGCGAGACCGCGCGGCTGCAGGTGCGCATGCCGTTTCGCCACGCCACGGCGCTGGTCAGCGTGGAGCGCGAGGGCATCATCGACACACGCGTGGTGCAGCTCAATGGCCAGGACCCCACGGTGCAGGTGCAGATCGGGCAGGACTGGGGGCCCAACGTCTATGTGAGCGTGCTGGCGCTGCGCGGGCGCCTGCGCGAGGTGCCGTGGTACAGCTTCTTCACCTGGGGCTTCAAGGCGCCGCGCGAATGGTGGAGCGCCTTCTGGTACGAGGGCCGCGAGTACGTCGCGCCCACGGTGATGGTGGACCTGTCCAAGCCCGCCTACCGGCTGGGCGTGGCCGAGCTGCGCGTGGGCACCAAGGCCCATCAAATTGACGTGCAAGTGGCCGCCGACAAAGAAAGCTACCCGGTGCGCGGCAAGGCGCAGGTCACCATCACCGCCACGCTGCCCGACGGCAAGCCCGCCGCGGGCGCCGAGGTGGCGCTGGCCGCCGTGGACCAGGCCCTGCTGGAGCTGATGCCCAACACCAGCTGGAACCTGCTGGAGGCCATGCTGCAGCGGCGCAGCTGGGGCGTGCAGACGGCCACCGCGCAGATGGAGATCATCGGCCGGCGCCACTACGGCAAGAAGGCCGTGCCCGCGGGCGGCGGCGGCGGCCAGACGGCCACGCGCGAGCTGCTGGACACGCTGCTGCTGTGGCGCCCCGCCATCGTGCTGGACGCCAACGGCCAGGCGCAGGTGACGGTGCCGCTCAACGATGCGCTCACCACCTTCAAGGTAGTGGCGGTGGCGGATGCGGGCACCGGCTTGTTCGGCACCGGTGCCGCGCAGATCCGCGCCACGCAGGATTTGCAGATCATCAGCGGCCTGCCGCCGCTGGTGCGCGAGGAAGACCAGTTCCGCGCGCAGCTCACGCTGCGCAACACCACCCGCGCGGCGATGAAGGTCGAGGTCACGCCGCGCGCCACACTGCTGCAGCTGGACAGGCAGACCGTGGACATTCCCGCGGGTGAGTCGCGCGAGGTGGCGTGGACCGTCACCGCGCCCGCGCAGCTGGCCCAGACGCGCGCCCAGGCGCTGCTGTGGGAGATAGCGGCACGCGATACGGTGAGCGGCGCGCGCGATGCGCTCAAGGTGACCCAGCGGCTGGTGCCCGCCGTGCCGCTGGCCGTGCAGCAGGCCACGCTGGTGCAGCTGGACGGCAGCTTCCAGACCGAGGCAGCGCCGCCCGCAGGCGCGCTGCAGGGGCGCGGCGGCCTCAAGCTGGCGCTGCAGCCCCGGCTGGCCGAGGGCCTGCCCGGCGTGCGCGACTGGTGGGCCAACTACCCGTTCGCCTGCCTGGAGCAACAGGCCAGCAAGGCCATCGGCCTGCGTGATGCCGCGCTGTGGCGCAGCGTGGCGGCCAGGCTGCCCACCTATCTGGACGGCGACGGACTGGCCTACTACTTCCCGCCACAGGGCGGCAGTGCCGATCGGGGCAGCGACACGCTCACCGCCTACCTGTTGGCCGCCACGCATGAGGCGGCAGCGCTGCACCCCGAGTTTGCGCTGCCCACCGACGTGCGCGAGGCCATGGAGCGCGGTCTGACGGCCTTCGTGGAGGGACGCATCCAGCGCGACTTCTGGAGCCCCCGAAATGACCTGGACATGCGCAAGCTGGCCGCCATCGAGGCGCTGTCGCGCACCGGCAAAGCGCAGGCGCGCATGCTGGGCAGCATCACCATTGCGCCCAGCCAGTGGCCCACGCACGCGGTGATCGACTGGGTCAACGTGCTCAGGCGCGTTCAGGGCGTGCCCCAGCGCGATCAGCGCCTGGCCGAGGCGATGCAGATCCTCAAGGGACGCCTGTCCTACCAGGGCACCAGGCTGGTGTTCAGCACCGAGCAGCAGGACCACTGGTGGTGGCTGATGCAGGGCGGCGACGTGAACACCGCGCGCCTGATGCTGGCCGTGCTGGACGACCCCGCATGGAAGGACGATATGGGGCGCCTGGCCAGCGGCTTCATCGCGCGCCAGCAGGGCGGGGCATGGCAGACCACCACGGCCAACCTGTGGGGCGCTCTGGCGCTGCAGAAATTCAGCGCCCGCTTCGAGTCCTCGCCCGTGGCCGGCACCACCCGCGCCGCGCTGGGCAGCGATGGGCAGGGCGCCCGCGCCAGCGTGGACTGGGCCAAGGTGCAGCCGGCCCAGGCCAGCGACGCTGCCGGCGCCGCGCACCAGACGCGCTGGTTCGGCGCGCCGGCGGCGCCCGGCATGCTCCAGAACAACGGCATGTTCCTGCCGTGGGGCACGGGTGCGGGTGCGGGTGCGCAGCCGCTGGTCGTCACGCACCAGGGGCCGGGCAAGCCGTGGCTCACGCTGCAGTCGGTGGCGGCCGTGCCGCGCCAGCAGCCGTTCAGCGCGGGCTACACCATCAAGCGCACGGTCACGCCGGTGGAGCAGGCCGACAAAACCCTGCCCGCGGGCAGCTATTCGCGCGGCGACGTGCTGCGGGTCACGCTGGAGATAACCGGCACGGCCGACATGACCTGGGTGGCGGTCACCGACCCCGTCCCCGCGGGCGCGACCATTTTGGGCAGCGGCCTGGGGCGCGATTCGGAGATCGCCGTCCGGGGCGAAAATCCCGAGGAAAGGCGCGAGGGCTGGGGCTGGCCCGCGTTCGAGGAGCGGGGCTTTGAGTCCTTCCGCAGCTACTACGAGTACCTGCCCAAGGGCACGGTGACGGTGCACTACACCCTGCGCCTGAACAATGCGGGCGACTTCGCACTGCCGCCCAGCCGCGTCGAGGCGCTGTACGCGCCGGAGATGTTTGGCGAGGCGCCGAATGCGCGGGTGAAGGTGGTGCAGCGCTGAGACAGTGCGACCAACGCCCTGCCTGCCATGCATCCGCCGCCAACGCGGAGCCCCATGCGGCCCCGCCTTGATGGCTTGGATGGGCGTGTGGTGCATGTATTTTTGGGCCTGATTGGCAACATGCCTCAGCCCGAACGGATGGGATAAGACATCAGAGACATGTTGGTCATCAGGTCTTTGGGGCGGTAACCCAGTCGCAGCAAGCGCCGCAAGCTATTACTTTAGGAGCCATCCTTGCCGCGCGCGCCGACGGCGCACGCAATGGCGCGGCGGCCTGTACATTGCGGTGTTATTCCCTGGCAACCTTGTGCAGGAGCTCGCATGACCTCTCCAACACCCCGCCCGGGTGCGCACCAGCCGCCGCCTGCTGCGCCTGCTGCATCCACCGCGCCTGCGTCCTATTCGGTGCAGCGCTTTACCTTTTCCGCGCCCGTGGTGGTGCCTTCGCTCGTCGTGCTGGGGCTGCTGCTGGTGCTGTGCGGCATGTTCCCGCAGCAGGCAGGCCGCTTTTTCAGCGGCGTGCAGGTCTGGGTGGTGGGGCACTTCGATTGGTTCTACAGCGTGGCGGTGACGCTCTTTCTGGTGTTCCTGGCGCTGGTGGCGGCCAGCCGTTTTGGCGACATCCGCCTCGGGCCCGACGACGCCAAGCCCGAATTCAGCTTCCTGTCCTGGACGGCCATGCTGTTCGCGGCGGGCATGGGCATCGGCCTGATGTACTTCGGCGTCGGCGAGCCGCTGCAGCACTACATCAAGCCGCCGACGGCGCCTGCCGGCACGGCAGAAGCGGCGCGCGAGGCCCTGCAGTCCACCTTCTTTCACTGGGGGTTTCATGCCTGGGCCGTGTACGGCACCATGGGGCTGGTGCTGGCGTACTTCGGCTTTCGCTACAACCTGCCGCTGACCATGCGATCGGGCCTGTATCCGCTGCTGCAGCAGCGCATCAACGGCCCCATTGGCCATACGGTGGACGCCTTTGCGCTGGTGGGCACCATCGCGGGCATCGCCACCACCCTGGGCTACGGCGCGTTGCAGCTGGCCGCGGGCATCGGGCTGCTGACGGGCTGGAACACGGACACGGCGCTGTTTCGTGTGGCGGTGGTCGCGGTAGTGGTGACGATGGCGGGCCTCTCGGCGGTGTCGGGCCTGGACAAGGGCGTGCGCATCCTGTCGGAGTTCAACCTGGGGCTGTCCTTCGTGCTGCTGGCCTTCGTCATCGTTTGCGGGCCCACCGTCCACCTGTTCCAGGCGCTGAGCGAGAACATCGGCAACTATGTCTCCTCGCTGGCGCAGATGTCGCTGCGCACCTTCGCCTACCAGGCGCCGCAGCAGCCCGGCTGGTACGGCGACTGGACGGTGCTGTACTGGGCGTGGTGGATCTCCTGGTCGCCCTTCGTCGGCATGTTCATTGCGCGCATCTCTCGCGGGCGCACGGTGCGCGAGTTCATCCTGGGCGTATTGCTGGCGCCCACCGCGTTCAACCTGCTGTGGATGACGGCGTTTGGCAACAGCGCCATCTGGATCGACACCCATGTCGCCCAGGGCGCGCTGGCGCAGACGGCGGGTAACGTGGACGCGCTGCTGTTTCGCTTCTTCGAGTACCTGCCGTTCGTCAAGGCCGTCTCGTGGCTGGCCATCGTGCTGATTGCGGTGTTCTTCGTCACCTCCGCCGACTCGGGCGCCTACGTGCTGGACGCTATTGCCACACGCGGCAACACGCGCTCGCCGGTGTGGCAGCGGCTGTTCTGGGCCGCCGTGCTGGGCGTGACGGCGGCGGTGCTGCTGGTGGCGGGCGGCCTGAAGGCGCTGCAGGCGCTGACGCTGGCAGCGGCCCTGCCCGTGGCGGCGATCATGGTGGCCCTGTGCTGGGGGCTGTGGCGCGGCATGCAGGCGGATCTGGCGCACTCGACGCAGGATCTGGCCCAGGCCACCAGCTTCTGGAGCGGGCAGCACTGGCGCAAGCGCCTGGAGCAGATCGTGCACCAGCCCTCGCGCGCGGACGTGCTGCGCTTCCTGCAGGGTACGGTGCTGCCGGCCATGCGCGAGGTGGCGGCAGAGCTTGGCCGCCGCGGTGTGCAGGCGCAGGTGCAGGACGACTCCACCCGCAGCGAGGGCGGCGATGCCGGCTCGGTGCGGCTGACCATCCCCATGCCAGAGCTGCGCGACTTCGTCTATGGCGTGCACCCCGTGCGGCGCAAGCTGCCGGGCTTCATGCTGGCCGAGGTGGCCCCGCAGGACAAGGAGCGGCTCTACGTGGTCGAGCCCATCACCTTTTTTGCCGACGGTCGATCGGGCTACGACATCCAGTACCTGCGCGGCGAAGAGGTCATCGCCGACATCTTGCGGCACTACGAGCGCTACCTGTCGGCCAGTGCCAGCCAGAGCACGCAGCTGCTCAACCGCGCACCCGGCCACGACAGTCCCGCATGAGAACAGGCCAAATAGGCATCCAGCGCAAGTGTAATAAGCGTGAGCAGCTATGTTTTCAGGAGCAATTCGTGCGGCTGCGCCCGAGATGCGTGGCGAGGCGCCCGGGTGAAGTTGCTGCAGTGCTGTATGCTATTAAAAATATAGCTTACAGCGCTTGATGGGCCAGCGCTAGCCGCTGTTTTTACGCCCATCCGCTGCCGCTGGCCGCCTGGCGGGCGATGAAAGGCGCTTCGCAGTGCGCCGGGCCGCTCGGCCGCGCGTAACGACCGCGTCACAAGCGGTTTCTACACTTCCGCGATGTCTTTGATCGAGCTTGATGCGGTTGGCAAGTCCTGGGGTTCCACCACGGCATTGCAGTCCATGAACCTGCGCATTGAGCCCGGTTCTTTCTGCGTGCTGCTGGGCCCCTCGGGGTGCGGCAAATCGACCACGCTGCGCATCATCGCGGGGCTGGAGTCGCCCACGTCGGGCAGCGTGCGCATCGATGGGCAGGACGTCACGCGGCTGGCGCCGGCGCAGCGCGGCATTGCGATGGTGTTTCAGAACTATGCGCTGTTTCCGCATCTGAGCGTGGCGCAGAACATCGGCTTTGGCCTGTCCGTGCGCAAGGTGCCCAAGGCCGAGGCCGCGCAGCGCGTGGCGCATGCCGCCGAGCTGCTGGGCCTGGCCCCGCTGCTGGAGCGCCGCCCGGCGCAGCTGTCCGGCGGGCAGCAGCAGCGCGTGGCGCTGGGCCGCGCCCTGGTGGCCCAGGCCCGCGTGTGCCTGATGGACGAGCCGCTGTCCAACCTGGACGCGCAACTGCGCCAGGAGATGCGCACCGAGCTGCGCGAGCTGCAACGGCGCCTGGGCCTCACCGTGGTGTATGTGACGCACGACCAGGCAGAGGCCATGAGCATGGGCGACCAGGTGGTGCTGCTGCACCAGGGCCGCGTGGAGCAATGCGCGCCGCCGCGCGATGTCTATGCCGCGCCCGCAACCACCTTTGCCGCGCGCTTCATTGGCACGCCCCCCATGAATCTGCTGCGCCTGGAGCAAGGCCGCATCGCAGGCACCGACATCACCGTGGGCAGCGCGCAGGCGCAATGGCTGGGCCTGCGGCCCGAGGCGGTGGCCCTGGACGAAGGCAGTGGCAGCGGCGCAGTGGGCAGCGTGGCCGCCGCCGTGCACAGCCAGGAATACCTGGGCGCCGATGCCGTGCTGCGCTGCGCGATCGGGACTGAATTCATCACCGTGCGCGCGCCGGGGCAGCGAGCGCCTGCGGCCAACGGCCAGCGTGTGCGCCTGCAATGGCGCGGGCACGACCAGCATTTCTTCGACGCCCAGGGCCAGCGCCTGGCGGCTTGAGCAACTCCCCCTGCAACCTGCGCCAGAGCGCGTGCACGGCTTTCTTCCTTTCGGTTTCCTCTCTCCCATTTTTCAGACCTCAGGAGCTTTTCCATGCAACGCAAGATGTTTTTGAAGACCCTGGCCGCACCGGCCTTGGCAACCCTGGCCCTGTTCGCCGGCACGGCGGCGGCGCAGACACCCGTGGAGGTGCCGTTCTACTACCCCGTGGCCGTGGGCGGCCCCATCACCAAGGTGATCGACGGCTACGCGGCCGACTTCAACAAGGCGCACCCGCAGTACAAGGTGGTGCCCATCTATGCCGGCACCTACCAGGAGACCATCGTCAAGGCGCTCACAGCGCACAAGTCGGGCAAGGCGCCGGCGACATCGGTGCTGCTGTCCACCGACATGTTCACGCTGATCGACGAGGACGCCATCGCCCCCATCGACGACTTTGTGAAGACCGATGCCGACCGCGCCTGGCTCAAGGGCTTCTACCCCGCTTTCATGGCCAACAGCCAGACCGGCGGCAAGACCTGGGGCGTGCCGTTCCAGCGCTCCACCGTGGTCATGTACTACAACAAGGAGGCGTTCAAGGAGGCGGGCCTGGACCCCAGCAAGGCACCCCAGAACTGGAAGGAGCTGAAAGAGGCGGCGCACAAGCTCACCAAGAAGGACGCCAGCGGCAACGTCACGCAGTACGGCATCCAGATCCCGTCCACCGGCTTTGCCTACTGGATGCTGCAGACACTGACCACGCCCAACGACGTGCTGCTGGCCAATGAAGCCGGCACCCGGGTCACCTTCGACCACCCCAAGGTCATCGAGGCGCTGGACTTCTGGGTCAACCTGACCAAGGAAGGCGTGCACCCCAAGGGCGTGGTGGAGTGGGGCACGACGCCCAAGGACTTCTTCGAGAAGAAGGCGGCCATCATCATCACGACCACAGGCAACCTGACCAACGTGAAGAACAACGCCAAGTTCGACTTCGGCGTGGCCCAGATCGCCGGCAACCTGCGCAAAGGCTCGCCCACCGGCGGCGGCAACTTCTACATCTTCAAGAAGTCGCCCAAGGAGCAGCAGCAGGCCGCGTTCGAGTTCGCCAAGTGGATCACCCAGCCCGAGCGCGCTGCGCAGTGGAGCATGGACAGCGGCTACGTGGCCGTGTCGCAGGCCGCCTATGACACGCCGGCCCTCAAGAAGTACGGCCAGGACTTCCCGCCCGCACTGGTGGCGCGCGACCAACTGCCGGTATCGGTGGCCGAGTTCTCCACGCACGAGAACCAGCGCGTGACCAAGGTGCTGAACGACGCCATCCAGGCGGCGCTGAACGGCACCAAGACCTCGGCCCAGGCGATGAAGGACGCGCAGCGCGAGGCTGACCGCATCCTGCGCAGCTACAAATAAGGGCGGGCCTTCCATGCCGGTGATGCGCAGCACGCCGGGGGACAGCAGCCAGCGTGCCGTGCACGCCTGGCTGCTGCTGCTTCCGGCCATGGTCCTGTTGGTGGCCTTCACGCACTGGCCCACGCTGGCCACGCTGATCGACAGCTTCCATTCCACGCCCCGCGCCGGCCAGGCGGGCGTGTGGGTGGGGCTGGAGAACTACGCGGCCATGGCGGACGACCCCGTCTTCTGGCAAGCTGTGCGCAACAACCTGTGGTTTGCCGGGGTGACCATTCCGTTGTCCATCGGCCTGGCACTGGTCATGGCGCTGTGGGTGAATGAACGCCTGGCGGGGCGCACCTGGGTGCGCATGGCGTACTTCACGCCCACGGTGCTGCCGATGATCGCGGTGGCCAACATCTGGCTGTTTTTCTACACGCCGCAGTACGGGCTGCTGGAGCAGATCACCGGCGCTTTCGGGCTGCCATCACGCAACTGGCTGGGCGACCCGGCCACGGCGCTGGCCTGCGTCACGGTGGTGGCAGTGTGGAAGGAGGCGGGCTTCTTCATGATCTTCTACCTGGCCGCGCTGCAGACGCTGAACCCCAGCCTGAAGGAGGCCGCGGCCATCGAGGGCGCCTCGCGCTGGTACTTCTTTCGCCGCGTGCAGTGGCCGCTGCTCATGCCCACCACGCTGTTCGTGCTGGTCAATGCCGTGATCAACGCCTTCCGGCTGGTGGACCATCTCTTCATCCTCACGCGCGGCGGGCCGGACAACGCGTCCACCCTGCTGCTGTACCACCTGTACGAGGTGGGCTTCAAGTTCTGGGACACGGGCTATGCCGCGGCGCTTACGGTGGTGCTGGTGGCGGTGCTGGCCGGCGTGGCGCTGGTGCAGTTCTTCGTGTTCGACAAACGGGTGCATTACCAGTGAAACAACCCCCTGAGCGGCTGCGCCGCTTCCCCCTTCTCTCACGCTGCGCGTGGGAAGGAGGACGCCGCCCGTGCGGCGGGGCGGCCCTTGCACGGCGGCCCTGGCGTGTGTGGCGCCCATTTCATGCCCCAGGAGGGCGCGACGCGCCATGAAAACCAATACGCTGTACGAGGTAATCTGGCTGGACACCCTGGCCGCCTGGACGCTGGCTCTGCTGTGGCTGCTGCCGCTGGCCTATGCGGTGTGGACGGCCTTCCACCCCGCGGAGTACGCCACGCGCTTCGACCTGCTGGCGCCCTGGACGCTGGACAACTTTCGCCGCGCCTGGGAGGCCGCGCCGTTTGCGCGCTACTTCCTCAACACCACCGTGCTGGTGGCGATGATCCTGGCCGCGCAGCTGGTGCTGTCCACGCTGGCGGCCTATGCCTTCGCGCGTTACCGGTTTCGCGGCCAGAACGTGGCCTTTGCGCTGGTGCTGGTGCAGCTCATGGTCATGCCGGACATCCTGCTGGTCGAGAACTACAAGACCATGGGCCACCTGGGGCTGGTGGATTCGCTGGTGGCCATCGGCCTGCCGTACTTTGCCTCGGCCTTCGCCATCTTTTTGCTGCGCCAGACCTTCATGGGCATTCCCAAAGAGCTGGACGAGGCCGCGCGCGTGGAAGGCGCCAGCGCCCTGCAGATCCTGTGGCGCGTGTACGTGCCGCTGGCGCGGCCGGTGTACACCGCGTTCGCGCTGGTGTCGGTGAGCTTTCACTGGAACAACTTCCTGTGGCCGCTCATCATCACCAACAGCGTGGAATCGCGCCCGCTCACCGTGGGGCTGCAGGTGTTCTCGTCGGTGGAGCAGGGCGTGGAATGGTCGCTCATCACGGCGGCCACGCTGATGTCCACAGCGCCGCTGCTCATCGGGTTCATACTCTTTCAGCGCCAGTTCGTGCAAAGCTTCATGCGCGCGGGCATCAAGTAAAGTGATTAGCCAAATTGGCCTAAAGCGCTCATACTGCAAGCGCTAGCAGCTATGTTTTCAGGAGCAAATCATGCAGCTCGTCACCTGGAACACGCAATGGTGCTGCGGCCTGGACGGCCGCGTGGATCCCGCGCGCATCGTGCGCCACGCGTTGGCGCTGGGCGACGTCGATGTGCTGTGCCTGCAGGAGATCGCCGTCAACTACCCCGGCCTGGCGGGCGCGCCTGGCGACCAGGTAGCGCAGGTGCGCGCCGCGCTGCCCGTGGGCTGGCAGGTGTTCTTTGGCGCTGCGGTGGACGAGTGGACCGCCGTGGGCCGCCAGCGTTTTGGCAACCTGATCGCCACGCGATTGCCCGTGCTGCAGCTGCAGCACCACCCGCTGCCGTACCCGCCGGATGCAGGCGTGAGCACCATGCCGCGCATGTGCAGCGTGCTCACCGTTCATGACCGCGCGCTGGGCCCGGTGCGCGTGATGACCACGCACCTGGAGTACTACTCCAAGCCCCAGCGCATGGCGCAGGCGCTGGCGTTGCGGGCGCTGCATCTGCAGGCCTGCGCCCAGGCCGCGCAGCCGCCGCAGCCCTTGCAGGACGGATCGCCCTTTCAGACCAAAGCACATACGCCGCACGCCGTGCTGTGCGGTGACTTCAACCTGCAGGCGCACGAGGCGGAGTACGCCGCCATGACTGCGCCTTTGTCGGCGCCCGAGGCCCAGGGCTGGGCGCAGCCCGGCGCGGTGCCGCTGCACGATGCCTGGCGGCTGCTGCATCCAAACCAGCCGCAGCCGCCCACGTTCTGCGTGTTTGACCGCGCCTACGCGCCCCAGCCCGTGGCCTGTGACTTCTGGTGGGTCAGCGATTCACTGCGCGCGCAAGTGCGCGCCCTGTACGTCGATGGCGCCACGCGGGCGTCGGACCACCAGCCGGTGCTGCTGGTGCTGGGCTGAGAGGCTGAGTGCAGGCGCTGCCCGGCTGTCTCAGAGCGTGCTTACGATACGGCTTCCCGTCTGACAACCCCCCGCCTTTTCACTTCTGCCGTACATCCCATGGGACTGCTGCAAACCGCCAAGCAATGGGCGCGCACGCTCAAGCGCGACGTCCTGGTCGTTTATCTGGCCGCACGCGACCCACGCACGCCCTGGGCGCTGCGCCTGCTGGCGCTGGCCGTGGCCGCCTATGCGCTCAGCCCCATCGACCTGGTGCCCGATTTCATCCCCGTGCTGGGTTATCTGGACGATCTGCTCATCGTGCCGCTGGGCCTGGCCCTGGTGCTGCGCCTGCTGCCGGCGCCGGTGCTGCTCGCCGCGCGCGAGCGTGCCGCGCACATGCTGGCGCGCCCGCGCAGCTGGGTGGCTGCGGCGCTGATCGTTGCGCTGTGGGTGCTGCTGGCCGTGCTGCTTTTCGTCTGGTGGCGCGGCTGGTCAGGCCGGTAAAGCCGGCAAGGCGGGGCCGCGTGCGGTGGTGCCTGCGGCTATGCTCGCCGGTCAATCAATTCTTCGCCTGAAAGCCTTTGCACCATGCTGATGGGTCTTGCCGCCAACCGCCTGCACCACCACACCGAAGACGCCGCGCTGTTTGCCTTTTTGCGCGCCTGCGAGGCGGGTATCCGCGAACTGCAGCTGGGCCTGCACACGGTGGGCCGCACGCACGATGCCATCGTTGCAGCCGGCATGCTGCACAACTACCGCCCGCTGGTGCGCTACCCCTACGGGCGCGAAGGCGGGCTGATGCGGCTGGTGGCCGAGGTGGTGGGCCTGCCCGAGCCCGGCCGCACGCTGGATGGCGCCATCTACCTCATCGACCCGGTGGACCCGTCGTCCATCTTCCCCGAGGCGTTGGCGCTCAAGCGCCAGTGCGTGATCCACGGCAAGCCGTTCCTGTCCACCGTGGCCAGCGCGCGCGACTGGGTGGAGATGGAGCGCATGCACGCCGGCCTGCCGGCCGACCGCAACGCCGACCGCTTTCATGACTACGGCACGCAGACGCTGGCGCTGATCGCCCACGATGCGATGAAGTCCGCCATGCTGGACTTTGCGGCGCGTAACTTCGAATTGCTCTCGCGCTTTCGCCAGCGCGTGGCCACGGGCACCACGGGCCAGCGCCTGAATGAGCTGGCCTGGGCACGCGGCTGGCCTGCCGACACGCCCTGGGTGCAGCGCTTCAACAGCGGCCCGCTGGGCGGTGACGCGCAGATTGCCGACCTGGTGCTGCAGCGGCGCTGCCACCGTGCCATTTTTTTTGAAGACCCGCACGTGGCGCGCCAGCATGAGGCCGACATCCAGCTGCTGGAGCGCGCCGTGACCACCGCCACGCACGACGCGGTGTGCACCACATCGCCGCAGGTGGCGCAGCGCTGGTGCGATGCCGCGGCGTTGCGCGCCGCGCGGTGATCTGCGGGTGAGGCGCCCGTGATGTGGCGACGCGCCCTTGCAGCGGCCAGCCTGGCGCTGGCCAGCACTGCCAGTCTGGCGCTGCCCACCTTTGAGGAAGTGCGCGCGGGCTTTCGCTCGTCCGAGACCCTGGTGCTCTCGCGCGAGGGCGAGGTGCTGCAGCGCCTGCGTACCGACGCCACCGTGCGCCGCGGCCAGTGGCTGGCGCTGGCCGACGTGTCGCCCGCGCTGCGGCGCGCCCTGGTGGTCAGCGAGGACAAGCGCTTTTACGAGCACAGCGGTGTGGACTGGGCGGCGGTGTCCGCCGCCGCCTGGGGCAACCTGTGGAACCAGCGCACGCGCGGCGCCAGCACGCTGACCATGCAGCTGGCGGGATTGCTCGACGGCCCGGATGCTGATTTCTTGCGCCAGGGCCCGGGCGGGCGCAGCGTGCCCCAAAAGCTGGGCCAGGCCGTGGCCGCGCAGGTGCTGGACCGGCGCTGGCGCAAGGACCAGATCCTGGAGGCCTACCTCAACCTGGTGCCCTTTCGCGGCGAGATCGTGGGCATCGACGCACTGGCGCGCACCCTGTTCGGCAAGGCCGCGCACGGTCTGGACGAGCGCGAGGCCGCCGTGGCCGCGGCCCTGGTGCGCGCGCCCAATGCGCGGCCCGCGCTGGTGGCGCGGCGCGCCTGCGGTGTGCTGCGCGACATGCGCGGGGCCGGCGGGGCCAGCGGGGCCTTGAACGCGACCGACTGCGATGCGCTGGACCTGTTCACCACCGCCGCGTTGCAGCGCCGCACCTTTGCCGCCAGCGAGGGCATCGCGCCGCACTTTGCGCGCCAGCTACTGCGCCAGCAGGCCCGCCCGCCCGGCGGCGCGCCGCCGCAGCGCCTGCGCTCCACGCTCAGCGCGCCGCTGCAGCGCGTGGCGCTGGACACGCTCACCCGCCACCTGCGCGAGCTGCGCGGGCGCAACGTGCAAGACGCAGCGCTGGTGGTGCTGGACAACGCCAGCGGCCAGGTGCTGGCCTGGGTGGGCTCGTCCGGCCCCTTGAGCCAGGCAGCCGAGGTGGACGGCGTGCTGGCCTTGCGCCAGCCGGGCTCCACACTCAAGCCCTTTCTGTACGCGCAGGCCATCGCGCAGCGGCGGCTCACCGCCGCGTCGCTGGTGCACGACTCGCCGGCGCACATCCCCACGGCCGGCGGGCTGTACATCCCGCAGAACTACGACCGGCAGTTCAAGGGCTGGGTGTCGGTGCGCACCGCGCTGGCGGCATCGCTCAACGTGCCGGCGGTGCGCACGCTGGTGATGGTGTCGCCCGATGCGTTTTTTGAGCAGCTGCGCGCCCTGGGCCTGCCGCTGCCGCAGTCGGGCGGCTACTACGGCTACAGCCTGGCGCTGGGCGCCAGCGAGGTGCCGCTGCTGCACCTGACCAACGCCTACCGCGCCCTGGCCAACGGCGGGCGCATCAGCCCCGTGGCCTATGCGCCTGCGCCGCGCCCGCAGTTCACCCCGGTGCTGGATGCGGGCGCCGCCTTCATCGTGGGCGACATCCTGTCGGACGCCCATGCGCGCGTGCGCACCTTTGGCACCGACAGCGTGCTTGCCACGCGTTTCTGGACGGCGGTGAAGACCGGCACCAGCAAGGACATGCGCGACAACTGGGCCGTGGGCTGGTCGCAGCGCTACACCGTGGGCGTGTGGGTGGGCAACGCCAGCGGCGCTGCCATGCACGACGTCAGCGGCACCAGCGGCGCCGCGCCCATCTGGGCCGAAGTCATGCACTGGCTACACCGCACCACCCCCAGCCGCGCCCCACAGCCGCCCGCCACGCTGGTGCGCCAGTCCGTGCGCTTTGGCCCGGATCAGGATGGCCAGCCGCTGGAGAGCGCGCGGCAGGAGTGGTTTACGGCAGGCATGCAGCAGGCGTTTTTTGCTACTGAAAGCATAGCTGCTAGCGCAGGTAATACAAGCGCTAAAGGCCAAAATGACTACCAGCTCGCCAGCGCTGCCGCGCCGCGCATCCTGGCGCCCGCGCCGGGCACCGTGGTGGCGCTGGACCCCGACATTGCGCCTGCGCACCAGCGCCTGCAGTTCGTGGCAGGTGCTGCCGGTCAGGCCGATCTGGCGGGCAGCGCTTCGCTGCACTGGCGCATCAACGGCAAGCCTGCGGGGCAGGGCGCCACCCTGGCCTGGCTGCCCTGGCCCGGTCGCCACCGCGTGCAGCTGCTGGATAGGCGCGAGCTGCTGCTGGATGAGGTGACTGTCGAGGTGCGCGGCGCTAGCGCCCCGGCACGGTGACATGGGTTCAGCCGCTGCGCGTCCGGTTCGGGTTCAACGGCGTTGTTTAAAATGGTTACAAAATGGCCATGTCCTTATCCCGTCAGTTTTTTACCCACCGCCTGATTTGGCTGGCAGTGTTGGTCTCCGCCGGCATTGGCGCGCTGTTTGCGCGCGCTATCTGGACCATGCGCGGCGAAGAATGGGGCTTTGCCAGCCAGACCAACACCAACCTGGTGCGCACGCTGGAGACCGGCCTGGTCTGGGCACTCGATTCCATGGACAAATCGCTGGAAGGCGTGGCCCGTGAAGTGACGCAGCCAGACGTGTGGGCTTTGACGGCGGACCTGCGCGCCCGCGTGCTGTTTGACAACTCGCTGCGCGCGCGCGGCGCAGGCGGCGTGCTGGTGCTCGACGAGAGCGGCGAGGTGGTACTGGACTCCGGCTCCCTTGAGCCGCGCAAGGCCAACCTGGCCGACCGGGACTACTTTCTGGCCTTCAAGGAAAGCGGCCACCAGGGCCTGTACATCGGCCGGCCTGTCGTGTCGCGCATTACTGGCGTGGGCATCCTGCCGTTGGTGCGTGCCTATCATCATCCCGATGGCCGCTTTGCCGGGGTGGTGGTGGGTGTCATTCCCCTGAGTTACCTCAACGATTTCTTTCGGGCGCTTGATCTGGGCAAAGACAGCGGCGTGAACCTGTACCGCGCCGACGGCGTGTTGATTTCGCGCTTTCCGTATGGCAATTCCGACGTGGGGCGCAGCATCGCGGGCACGCCCAACATGTTGCGTTTTCAGCGCGAGGGCAGCGGCCTGTTTGTGGGCAAGGCCGCCATTGATGGCGTGCAGCGGCTGTACGCCTTTCGCAAGGTGGGCGGCTATCCGCTCATCGTCAACGTGGCCCAGTCCACCGAAACCATTTTGGCCCAATGGCGCCGCAGTGCCTGGGTGCTGGGCGGCTTTGCCGCGCTGCTGATGCTGGCCAGCCTGGGCCTGGCGCTGCTGTTCGTGCGCGAGCTGACGCTGCGGCAAAAGGTGTCGGCCCAGCTGCGCGAGGCCGAGCACGACATGCGCACCATCATGGACAACATGCCCTCCATGATTGGTTACTGGGACGACCAGCTGCGCAACCGCTTCGCCAACCAGCCTTACTTCGACTGGTTTGGCGTGACGCCTGCCCGCATGCGCGGCATGCACGCCAGCGAGCTGCTGACGCCCGAGCTGTATGCCGCCGGCAAGCCTTACTTTGAGCGCGCGCTGCAGGGCGAGCCGCAGCTGTTCGAGCACACCATCATTGACACCCAGGGCATGCCACGCCACACCATGGGCTCGTTGGTGCCCGACGTGGACGAGGACAGCGGCAAGGTGCAAGGCATCTTCGTGCAGGTCACCGACATCACCGACCGCAAGCGGATGGAGGATCAGCTGTTCGAGGAAAAAGAGCGCGAGCGCCTGACGCTGCAATCCATTGGCGATGCGGTGATCTGCACCGACGCCCGGGGCGTGCTGACCTACCTCAACCCCGTGGCCGAGCGCCTGACTGGCTGGCAGGCCAGCGACGCGGCGGGTCGCAGCATCGATGAAGTGAAGCAGCTGCGCTGCCCCGGCAATGACGCGCCCCTGCCCAGTCCCTTGCACAAAGCCATTCAGCTGGCCGCACCGGTGGAAAACGTGCGCGGCGTGCTCGTGCACCATACCAGCGGCCAGCGTTTCCAGGTGGACGAGACCGCCAGCCCCATTGCCGATCGCCATGGTAACGTGACCGGCGCCGTTGCCGTGCTGCGCGACGTGACCGATGCCGTGGCCATGGCGGAGCGCCTGGCCCGCCTTGCCCAATACGACGCCCTGACCGATCTGCCCAACCGCGTGTTGCTGCAAGACCGCGCGCAACAGGCCATTGCCCAGGCGCGGCGCCTGGGCAAGGCGCTGGCCGTGATGTACCTGGACCTGGACGGTTTCAAGCAAGTCAACGACACCCTGGGCCATGCCTTGGGTGACCAGTTGCTGGTGCAGTTTGCCCAACGTCTGCAGCGCGCCGTGCGCGCGACCGACACCGTGTGCCGCCATGGCGGCGACGAATTCGTGGTGCTGCTGCCGGGCCTGGACGGCGCCGACCCCGAGGGCTCGGCATGCCGCGTGGCCCACAAGATTCTGGCGGCGCTCGATGCGCCTTTCGACCTGTCCGGGCACATGGTGCGCGGGGGACTGAGCGGCGGAATCGCGCTGTACCCTGAGCATGGCGATACCTTCGAAGAGCTCTCGCGCCATGCCGACAGTGCCATGTACGTCGCCAAGCGCGCCGGGAGGCTGCGCTTCATGCTCTACCGCGGCAGGGGCCAGCCGCCTCTGGCCGTGCAGCCTTCATCCACCTAAAACCCTGGTGGGCTGGCAAAGTCCGCGGCTTGCTTCGCCGCTGCCCACCCCTCACCCGCCGCAGGAGAATCACTTGCCCGACCTTTCCAGAATCACCTGTATCGAAGACCTGCGCGTGCTCGCGCAGCGCCGCGTGCCCCGCATGTTCTACGACTACGCCGACTCTGGCGCCTGGACCGGGGGCACCTACCGTGCGAACGAGGACGACTTCGCGCCCATCAAGCTGCGCCAGCGCGTGGCCGTCAACATGGAAGGGCGCACCACTGCCACCACGCTGGTGGGGCAGCAGGCCCGCATGCCCGTGTGCATCGCGCCTGTGGGCCTCACGGGCATGCAGCATGCCGACGGCGAGATCCACGCCGCTCGCGCGGCCGAGAAGTTCGGCATTCCGTTCACGCTGTCCACGATGAGCATCTGCTCCATCGAGGACATTGCCGGGCACACCAGCGCGCCGTTCTGGTTCCAGCTGTACATGATGCGCGACCGCGACGCCATGGCCCGCATGATCCAGCGCGCCAAGGACGCGCGCTGCAGCGCCCTGGTGCTCACGCTGGACCTGCAGGTGATCGGCCAGCGCCACAAGGACATTAAAAACGGCCTGACCGCGCCGCCCAAGCCCACGCTGGCCAACATCCTCAACCTGATGACCAAGCCCCAGTGGTGCTTGGGGCTGGCCGGCACGCGCCGGCGCAGCTTTGGCAACCTGGTGGGGCACGTCAAGGGCGTGTCGGACATGAGCTCGCTGGCCGCCTGGACCAACGAGCAGTTCGACCCGCGCCTGTCCTGGGCCGACGTCGCCTGGGTGAAGGAGCAGTGGGGCGGCAAGCTGATCCTCAAGGGCATCATGGTCGAGGAGGATGCGCGCCTGGCCGTGCAGCACGGCGCAGACGCCATCGTGGTCAGCAACCACGGCGGGCGCCAGCTGGACGGCGCGCCGTCCTCCATCCATGCACTGCCGGCCATCGTGGATGCCGTGGGCACGCAGACCGAGGTGTGGATGGACGGCGGCATCCGCAGCGGCCAGGACGTGCTCAAGGCCTGGGCGCTGGGCGCGCGCGGCACCATGATCGGCCGCGCCATGGTGTATGGCCTGGGCGCGTTCGGCGAGGCGGGCGTGACGAAGGCCCTGCAGATCATCCACAAGGAGCTGGACGTGACCATGGCTTTTTGCGGGCACACCGACATCCAGAACGTGAGCCGCTCCATCCTCGTGCCCGGCACCTATCCCACGGCGCCGCAGGACTGACGGTTTGCTCCTGTTGTGATAGCTGCTGGCGCTTGATGGGTATGCGTCATCGGCATTTTTGACTTGAAACCTGGCCGCCGGCCATCGCCAGGGACTGAGGCGGGCCTCGCCAATCACCGGGGCCGCGCGGCAGTGGTGCTGGCTATGCTCGGCAGCGCATGACTTCCTCCCTGACGACCGTCGCACCGTGGCTCTGGGTGCCCGTGGTGCTGTTTGCCGCGCTGGCGCAGACCGTGCGCAACACCGCGCAGCGCTCCCTGACCGCCGAACTGGGCACGCTGCCCGCCACGCTGGTGCGCTTTCTCTACGGCCTGCCGTTTGCCGGCGTGTGGCTGGCGCTGCTGTACGCCTGGCCCGAACAGCCGCCGGCGGTGCCGCAGTTCAGCGTCGCCTATCTGGGCTGGATTGCCCTGGGGGCTTTTTTCCAGATTGCGGGCACGGCCTTCCTGCTGCTGGCCATGAAAGAGCGCAACTTTGCCGTGGCCGTCACCCTGTCCAAGACCGAGGTGCTGCAGGTGGCGCTGTTTGCCAGCGTTTTTTTGCATGAGCTGCCCACGCCGCTGGCGCTGCTGGCCATGGTGGTGGCCACGCTGGGCGTGCTGCTGCTGTCGCTGCCCCCGCGCGGACAGCTGCTGTCGCCGGCGGCCTGGCTGAGCCGCCCGGCCCTCTATGGCCTGGCCTGCGGCGCCAGCTTTGCCATCGCCTCGGTGGGCTTTCGCGGCGGGGCGCTGGCGCTGGGGGCGCAAACCCCCTGGCTGTCGGGCGCCTGGGGCGTGCTCATCGCGCAGACGCTGCAGACCCTGGGCCTGGGTGCCTGGGTGGCGCTCAGGACCGAGCGGGGCCTGGCCGCGCTGTGGCCCGCGTGGCGCATGTCGCTGGTGGCGGGCAGCATGGGGGCGGCCGCGTCGCTGGCCTGGTTCACGGCCTATGCCATGCAGACCACGGGGGCCGTGCGCACGCTGGGCATGGTGGAGGTGGTGTTCAGCTACCTGGTGTCGCGCCGCCTGCTCAGCGAGTCCTTCACGCGGCCCGAGAAGGTCGGCATGGCGCTCATGTTGGCAGGGCTGGTGCTGATCTGCCTGCAGGGCGTGTAGGAGCGGACTGGGGGGAGGCGCGACAATCGCGGCAGTGACCGCTACCGCCCCTGATCGCCGCATCGCCCATCTCGACATGGATGCGTTCTACGCCTCCGTCGAGCTGCTGCGCTACCCGCAACTCAAGGGGCTGCCTGTAGTGATCGGTGGCGGCCGCCGACCGCAGGACGAGGCGCTGGCTGCTGCCTATGCGGGCCGCCTGGGCGAGATTCCCGTGGCGGCGTTTGCGCTGCTGCGTGACTACGCAGGCCGCGGCGTGATCACCACCGCCACCTATGCGGCGCGGCAGTTTGGCGTGGGCTCCGCCATGGGGCTGATGAAGGCCGCCCGCCTGTGCCCGCAGGCCGTGCTGCTGCCGGTGGACTTTGCGCAGTACCGCCGCTACTCCCGGCGTTTCAAGGAGGTGATCCTGTCCATCGCGCCGGTCATGGAAGACCGAGGCGTGGACGAGGTGTATATCGACTTCACGCGGGTGCCCGGCGGCCAGCGCGAGGGTGGCCGTGTGCTGGCCCGGCTGATCCAGAAGAGCATCTTCGACGCCACGGGGCTGACCTGCTCCATCGGCGTGGCGCCCAACAAGCTCATCGCCAAGATGGCAAGCGAGTTCAACAAGCCCAATGGCATCTCCATCGTGCAGCACGATGACCTGCAACCGCGCATCTGGCCGCTGGACTGCCGCAAGATCAACGGCGTGGGCCCCAAGGCCGAGGCCAAATTGCTGGCCCACGGCATCCGCACCATTGGCGATCTGGCGCAGCGGCCGCTGCCGTGGCTGGTGCAGCAGTTCGGGCGGTCTTATGGCGCCTGGCTGCACGAGGCCGCCTGGGGCCGCGACGAACGCGAGGTGGTGACCGAGAGCGAGCCCGTGTCCATGAGCCGCGAGACCACCTTCGAACGCGACCTGCACGCGGTGCACGACCGCGCCGAGCTGGGCCGCATCTTCACCGCCCTGTGCGAGCAGGTGGCGGGCGACCTGATTGCTAAGGGCTACGCGGGCCGCACCATCGGCATCAAGCTGCGCTACGACGACTTCAAGACCGCCACGCGCGACCAGACGGTGGCGGACTACACACAGGACGCAGCCACCATCCGCCGCGTGGCCGGCCTGTGCCTCAAGCGCGTGCCGCTGGGCCGGCGGCTGCGCCTGCTGGGCGTGCGCGTGGGCAACTTGCTGCCCCAGGCCGCGGTGGCAGGGCAGGCCGGCCGCTGGGGCGAGAGCGCGGCGCTGTTTTAGCCCCTGGTCTGGCGCGCCAGCGCCCTGCCGTACACCCGGTTTGTGTAAATTTCTTGACGCCAATCGTGGCCAATTCGGTGAAAAGTTACACTTGCGGGCCGCAACTGTCGCGCACGGCCCCGAACCCGGGGCCGTTTGTTCTTTCAAAGGTGTGCATGCGAGTGAACTCCCCCGTCACGGGCCGTGACTACGACTATCCGCCAGACGAGTTGCTGGTCTCGCTGACCAATGCCCGCGGCGAGATCACCCATTGCAACCCGGCCTTCGTGCGGGTGAGCGGTTTTGCCTATGACGAGCTCATGGGCCAGCCGCACAACCTGATACGCCACCCCGACATGCCGCCCGCGGCGTTCAAGGACATGTGGTCCACCATCGGCCGTGGCAAGCCCTGGACGGGGCTGGTCAAGAACCGCCGCAAGAACGGCGACCACTACTGGGTGCGCGCCAACGTCACGCCGGTGCTGGAAGGCGGCAAGCCCGTGGGCTATATGTCGGTGCGCGTCAAGCCGTCCGCTGCCGAGGTGGCTGCTGCCGAAGACCTGTACGCGCGCATGCGTGCCGAGGCCGATGCCGGCCGCACCACGCTGGTGCTGCGCGAGGGCGCCGTGCTGCACACCGGCCTGCGCGGCTGGCTGCAGCGCCTGTCTGGCTTTGGGCTGGCGGCCCGCATGGCGCTGGCCTTGGGTGTGCCGGCCCTGGCGGCCTTGCTGCCGGACTTGCTTGACGTGCAGGGCATGCCCGCTGTGATCTGGCGCGCAGCCGTGCTGGCGCTGGGCGGCGCGGCTGCGGTGGCTTACTTTCACCATTACTTCACGGCTGCGCTGCAAGAGGCCGAGCGCTTTGCCGGAGACATTGCAGGCTGCAACCTCTCTACCACCGCGCACACAGACTTGCCGGGTGCGCCGGGTGCGCTGGGCGCGCTGATGCGCCGCCTGGCGCAAATCCAGGTCAACCTGCGTGCGGTGGTGGGCGACGTGCGCACCGAGGTGCAAGGTTTCGCAGCGACCGCGGCCCAGGTGGCGCAGGGCGGGCTGGAGCTGTCGGCGCGCACCGAGGCCCAGGCCGGTCACCTGCAGCAGACCGCCGCCGCCATGGAGCAGCTGTCGGGCGCCGTGGCCCACACGGCAGACGCTGCCAACCACATGGCCGACGAGAGCGGGCGCAGCACCGCCGTGGCTGGGCGCGGCGGTGCGGCCATTGCCGAAGTGGGGCAGTCCATGGAGCGCATCCGCCAGTCGTCGGCGCGCATGGGCGAGATCATTGGCGTGATCGAAGGCATTGCCTTTCAGACGAACCTGCTGGCGCTCAACGCCGCCGTGGAGGCCGCCCGCGCGGGCGAGCAGGGCCGCGGCTTTGCCGTGGTGGCGGGCGAGGTGCGCGCGCTGGCGCAGCGCAGCGCCAGTGCCGCCAAGGAAATCAGCGGCCTGATCCGGCAGACGGCGGACGGCGTTGCCGACGGCAGCCAGCGCATGGCGCAGGCGGGCGGCACCATCGCCGAGGTGGTGGACGCCGTGCAGCGGGTGGGCAGCCACGTGCAAGAAATATCCACCGCCACGCGCGAGCAGTCGCAAGGCATAGGCCAGGTGAATGGCGCCATCGCACAGCTGGACGGCATGACGCAGCAAAACGCGGCGCTGGTGGAGGAGTCCGCCGCAGCCGCGCAGGCGCTGCGCAGCGGGGCGGTATCGCTGGGGCGCAGCGTTGAGGTGTTCCGCCTGGGCTGACGGCGCACTTGCCCTGGCGCGGCGGCTGCCCCTGGGCGCGCAGCCGGCTGCTCCAGCACCGTTGTGGCGCCGGTCAATGCCGTGCAAAACGTTGCCGAATGCGATCTGACCGATGCAGGCCATCCTGGCCCTGAACGCAGCCCGAGAGGCCGCGCGCACCGGGCAGGGTGCGCAGCAAATGCGGGCGATGCCTGGCTATTGCCGCGCCGTGCGCACGTTGCGCGGCAGCTGCTGCGGGTGGCTGGTGCGCAGCGGGTTGATGTCCAGCCCGCCGCGGCGCGTGTAGCGCGCATACACCGCCAGCTTGATGGGGCGGCAGCGCGTCCAGATGTCCATGAAGATGCGCTCCACGCACTGCTCGTGGAATTCGTTGTGGTTGCGAAAGCTCACCAGGTACTGCAGCAACCCGGCCTGGTCGATCTGCGCGCCGCTGTAGCTGATCTGCACGCTGCCCCAGTCGGGCTGGCCGGTCACCAGGCAGTTGCTCTTGAGCAGGTGGCTCACCAGCGTCTCGCTCACCGGGGCTTCGTCGTGGTTGGCGGCCAGCAGCTCGGGCGCGGGCTGGTAGCGCGTGCATTCCACGTCCAGGCGATCGAGCAGCAGGCCGTCCAGCTCATGGATGGGCTCGCGGTCGAAGGCCTCGGGCAGTACCAGCGTCACGCCCACGGTGGCGGCGGTGGCCGCGCCGCGCCACACGGCCTCGCTCACGTCGGCGCGAATGCGCGCGCGCACCTCATCGGCGTTGGCAAAACGGGTGTTGTTGAAACTGTTCAGGTACAGCTTGAACGATTTGCTCTCGACGATGTTGGGTGTCTCGCAGGGCACGGTGACGTGGGCGATGGCCACCTGCGGCTTGCCGCGCGCGTTCAGCCACGACAGCTCGAACGCAGTCCACAGGTCGGCGCCAAAAAAAGGCGCGCTGTCCGTGATGCCCAGCTCGGCGCGCTTGTCAGCGCGCGGTATGGGAAACAGCAGCGTCGCGTCGTACTGGTCGGTATAGGCCGATGCCTTGCCCAGCTGGGATTGGTTCGGGGTGTTCACGGTGTGCTGCCAGGTTGTGCTAGAAAATAAATAGCTGCCAGCGCTTGATATAAAAGGGCTGGAGGCATTTTTGGCTTGTATTTAATTGAACTCCCGCTCGCGCAGCCATTTGGTGGCGATCCACTTTTCGCCCTCGATCACCGGCGCGCCGCCGTGCAGCGTGCGCGTGGCGGGGTGGGCGCGCTCGTAGCTGAAGAACACCGCGTTGCCCTGGCGCGGCGCGATCTCCAGGGGCACGTCAGGGAAGATGGTGCCGCCGCCCTTGCGCGGGTTGTTCAGGTAGATCACCAACGTGGCCACGCGTTGGCCGCCACGGCGCAAGATGGTGGCCGTGCCGGGCTGGCCGGGGTCGAAGTAGTCGTAGTGCGGCTTGTACTGCGCGCCCGGCTGGTAGTGCAGCACCTGCAGGCCCTCGCCGTTTTCGATGGGCCAGCGCACCAGGCGGGCAATGCGTTCTTCCAGGCGCTGAACCACCGGAGTTTCGCCGCGCTGAAAGAACATGCCGTCGCTGGTGCGGTCGGCATTCACCTCAGATCCGCCCGTGGCCGTCTGCACGGTGAGCGAGCGCGCCATGCGCGGGTCTGCCGCGTCGATGATGGCCTGGCATTCATCGGGCGACAGCAGGTTGCCAAACAGCACCACGCGCGGGTTGGCCATGGCCATCAGCACCTCGACCTGGCGGTCGCCCACGTCGATGAACAGCGGCGAGTCGGCAATGTCGGGGTCGGGCACCGGCACGGCGGGCGGCAGGCCCTGCTGCTGCGCCACGTTGTCCAGGTGCGCGCGCAGCACTTCTTCGACGGCCCGCACGGCCACGTCTTCGTTCCAGCCGGCTGTGCACATCGACTGGATCAGCGCGGGCGCGGCAATGCCGTTGCGGGCCTGGTCGATGATCCATTGGCGCAGCTCGGGCGTGACGGGTTGGGATGATGCGGTGCTTTGCTTGGACATGGCGTCGCGGGCGATGGGTTCAGGGCAGGGCTTGCAAGGCGGGCATGGGCAACAGACTCTCAGCTGCGCTTGAGGCCCAGCGCATGCAGTTCGGCGTCGCTCAGGCGCGACAGCACATCGCTGCGCAGCGCCTTCAGGCGTTGGTGGTGGCGAAAGTCCAAGTCCACGCCCTGCAGGGCTTGAGCGCCGTCAGAGTCGATCGCGTAGGCCTCGCCGGCCGTCTCGTTGACCAGCAGCCACATGCGGCGCACCTGCCCGCGCTGGCCGCCGTGGTTGTGCTTTTGCGCAAAGGCATCGGCGTCGGCGCGCCGGGTGAAGGTGGCCTTCAGGAAATCCTCGCGCATGAAATTGATCCACACGCCCCAGCCTTCGCGCACGGTGGCTTCAAACGGTTGGTCGAGCGGCTGGCTGGCAGGGTAGTGCGCTGTTTCTACGGCGTGCTTCATGGGCAGGTGCGGAGGAAATGCGGGTGGTTGGTGCAGGTGTTTGGTGCGGCTGGATGGTGCGGCTGGATGGTGCAGTGGAGCCGTTCAGCCGCTGACGGCATCGCGGCGAAACACCAGCCGCTGCGGCTCGGACGATGGCGGGTGGAAAGCATAGCCTTCCAGGTCAAACTGTTCCAGTTGCCGCGGCACGGACACGCGCTGCTGGATGGCCCAGCGCGCCATCAGGCCGCGCGCGCGCTTGGCATAAAAGCTGATGATCTTGTACTGGCCGGCCTTGCAGTCCTCGAACACGCACTCGATCACGCGCGCCTTGAGCGCCCTGGTGTCCACGGACTTGAAGTATTCCTGCGAGGCCAGGTTGACCACCACGGGCGAAGTGTCTGCGGCCAGTTGCTGGTTGAGGTGCTCGGCGATGCGCGTGCCCCAGAACTGGTACAGGTTGGCGCCCGCGTCGGTGGCCAGGCGCGTGCCCATTTCCAGGCGGTAGGGTTGCATCAGGTCCAGCGGGCGCAGCACGCCGTACAGCCCGCTCAGGATGGCCACATGCTGCTGCGCCCACTGCAGGTCGTCGCCCGACAGCGTCTGCGCCTGCAAGCCTTCATAGACGTCGCCATTGAAGGCCAGCACCGCCTGGCGCGCGTTGGCGGGCGTGAACTGCGGCTGCCACGCCGCATACCGCGCCACGTTGAGGGCGGCCAGCGGGTCGCTGATCGACATCAGCGACGCCACCTCTTGCGGCGACTTCTCGCGCAGCACGTCGATCAGGCGCTGTGCCTGCGGCACAAAGTGGGGCTGCGTGTGCGGCAGGCCGGCGGGCAGCGGGGTGTCGTAGTCCAGCGACTTGGCGGGCGAGAGCAAGAACAGCATGGCAGTTGCAACTTTGGTGATTGAAGCCTCCATAAAGATTCAGTTGCTGGTCTGCCAACCACTGATCTCCATGGGTTTGATGGTGAAACGGCACCGCAGGCCAGTCGCTTGCGGTGCCGTTGGCGCGGACGCGGGAGTCTGCGCCGTCAGGCGGCGTTGCCCTCTTTGTCGAAGGGCAGTTGCAGGTCGCGCAGGTCGCGGCGTGTTTCCACCAGCACCAGCGGGCCCTCATCCAGCTGCGCCACGGGCGGGCGTTCGCGCGGCACGTGCACCGGCTTGGGCTCGGCGGCAATCGCTGCTTGGACGGCGGCGATCTTCTCTGCGTCGGAGTTCACCCACTCCAGCCCTGCATCCTGCGCCACCTGCTGCAGCGATGCCACGGGCAGCGTGAAGGCCGACACGCGCGGCATGCCGCTGGCAGCTGCCGCGGGTGCGGCCGGCTGCTCGGCCGGGGCCGTTGCAGGCGTTGCGACCGGCGCTGACGCTGCGGGTGCGGCGGCGGGCGGTGTTGCGGCGGTTGCCGGCGGCACTTGCGCCACGGCATCAGCCGCTGACGGCGCCGCTGCCGGTGCGGTTGCCGGCAGCACGTGCTGCGCCGTGGGTGCCGCTGCTTGCGGGGCCTTGGCGGGCGCGGCCTCTGGCGCCACAGGCGCCGCAGGCAAGCTGGTCGCCGGGGCTGCAGTAGCGGGTACTGACGCGGGCGCTGCAAAGTAGCTGCGGCGCGCGGGTTCGCTGGCGGTTTCGGTCACGCGGTCATCGGCGCGCTGGTCCGCGCTCGCTGCGGAGTCGGGCACACCGACGGCGGCTGTGGTGGCCGGTGCGTCACCCTCGGCGGCGCTGTCGCCTCCGTTGCGCGAACCGCGTTCGGCACGGTCTCCACGGTCGGCGCGGTCACGGCGGTCACGGCCGTAGCGGTCGCGCGATCGGCGCTCGCGGCGCTGCTCCTCGCCGCCGGTAGCCTCGGGCTGGCCAGGCGCGGCTTCGTGGCCCGTCAAGTCCAGGTCGGGCAGGGCGGACAGTGGCGCGGTGTCGGCAAAGTCCACGCCTGCGGCAGGGGTGGCGGCTTCGTCGGCGCGCGGGCCGCGCTCGCTGCGGTCACGGCCACGTCCACCGCGTTCGCCGCGTTCGCGGCGCGGTGCGCGCTCCTGGTCTTGCTGCACTTCGGCGCCAGAGACGGCGGGCGCGGCGTTGCGCTCGGCCGTCAGGTCGGCAGCTGCCTGGTCGGTTTGCTGTGCTTGCTGCGCGGCGCGTTCACGGCCGCCACGGCCCTCGCGCGGCTCGCGGCGGCCTTCGCCCTCGGGACGATCGCCGCGGCCATTGCGGGATTCGCGCGGTTCACGGGGTTCACGTGGTTCGCGGCCCTCCCGGCTTTCGCGTGGCTCACGCACTTCGCGGGATTCACGAGCTTCGCGCCCTTCTGCCGAGCGTTCGCCGCCCCGGCCCTCGCCACGGCGGCCACGGCCTTCACCGCTTGCGCTGGCGCCATCGCGGTTGGTGCCGCGTTCGGTGTTGCCGCTGCCGCGGCGGCTGCCGCGTTCACCGCTGCGGCCGTCGCGGCGCGCTTCGGTGCGGGCGCCGGGATCCGCTGGCGCTTGCGCCGGTGCGGGTGCCGGGGCTGGCGCGGGCCCGAAGCCAAACAGGCTCTTGAGCCAGCCCAGGAAGCCCAGTTGCGGCACTGGCGCGGGCGCGGGCCGCTGTGGCGCGGCGGTCTGCGTGCGTGGCTGGCCCTGGGCGCGGTTGCCGGTACCTGTGCCGTTGGCGGGCCGGGCGGGCGCGGCTTCGGGGCGGGCCTCTGCCACGGGGGCGGGCGCGTCTGGCAGCACGCCCTTGATCACCGGCGTCTGCTTGTTGGTGGGCTCTTGCGAGCGGCGCGTGACGGTGGTGGGGTCTTCCACCTCTTCGGCCAGCTTGTAGCTGACGTCCAGGTTCTCCAGGCGCGGGTCGTCGTGCTTGAGGCGCTCGAGCTTGTAGTGCGGCGTCTCCAGCGTCTTGTTGGGGATCATCAGCACGCTGACGCGCTGCTTGAGCTCGATCTTGGCGATCTCGGTGCGCTTTTCGTTCAGCAGGAAGCTGGCCACCTCCACCGGCACCTGGCAGTGCACCGCGGCGGTGTTGTCCTTCATGGACTCTTCCTGAATGATGCGCAGGATCTGCAGGGCCGAGCTTTCCGTGTCGCGGATGTGGCCGGAGCCGCCGCAGCGCGGGCAGTTGATGTGCGCGCCTTCGCTCAAGGCAGGCTTCAGACGCTGGCGGCTCATCTCCATCAGGCCAAACTTGCTGATGGTGCCGAACTGCACGCGGGCGCGGTCCTGGCGCAGCGCGTCGCGCAGGCGGTTTTCGACCTCGCGGCGGTTTTTGGCTTCCTCCATGTCGATGAAGTCGATCACGATCAGGCCGCCCAGGTCGCGCAGGCGCATCTGGCGCGCCACTTCGTCGGCGGCTTCCAGGTTGGTGCGGGTGGCGGTTTCTTCGATGTCGCCGCCCTTGATGGCGCGCGCCGAGTTCACGTCCACGCTGACCAACGCCTCGGTGTGGTCGATCACGATGGCGCCGCCGCTGGGCAGCTGCACGGTGCGGGCGTAGGCCGATTCGATCTGGTGCTCGATCTGGAAGCGCGAGAACAGCGGCGCATCGTCGCGGTAGCGCTTCACGCGGGCGGCATGCTCGGGCATGACATGCGCCATGAACTGCTGCGCCTGCTCGTAAATGTCGTCGGTGTCGATGAGGATGTCACCGATGTCGTTGTTGAAATAGTCGCGGATGGCGCGGATCACCAGGCTGGACTCCTGGTAGATCAAAAACGCGCCCTTGCCGCCCTTGGCCGCGCCGTCGATGGCGGTCCACAGTTTCAGCAGGTAGTTCAGATCCCATTGCAGCTCGGGCGCGGTGCGGCCGATGCCGGCGGTGCGCGCGATGATGCTCATGCCCTTGGGGTAGTCGAGCTGGTCCATCGCCTCTTTGAGCTCGGCGCGGTCCTCGCCCTCGATACGGCGCGACACGCCGCCGCCGCGAGGGTTGTTGGGCATCAGCACCACATAGCGGCCGGCCAGGCTGATGAAGGTGGTCAGCGCTGCGCCCTTGTTGCCGCGCTCTTCTTTTTCGACCTGGACGATCAGCTCCTGGCCTTCTTTGATCACATCGCTGATGCGCGCCTGGCTGGGCGATACACCCTCGGCAAAGTACTGCTTGGAGATTTCCTTGAAGGGCAAAAAGCCGTGGCGATCCTCGCCGTAATCGACAAAGCAGGCCTCCAGCGAGGGCTCGACGCGCGTGACGACGGCCTTGTAGATGTTGCCCTTGCGCTGCTCGCGCCCTTCGATCTCGATTTCGTAGTCCAGCAGCTTTTGGCCGTCCACGATGGCCAGGCGCCGCTCTTCGGGCTGCGTGGCGTTGATGAGCATCCGCTTCATGATGCGTGTCCTTTTCGTTATGTTGTCAGGCGGCACGCGCGCAGCGCCAGGTCTGCGGCTGCAGTGGCGCGCTCCGCCAGTTCCAAACCTCAACAGGCCCTAAACGAGCCGGGAATGCCTGGACTGACGCATCGAAACGAAAGGAATTGCCGGGGATGCCCACGGCCGCGCAGCGTCTAGCTGCACGGACGGGGTGGGGGCGCAAGGATGGGGGCGAGCCGGACGGTGCGCAGGCGTGCTACGAAAAAAGTAGCTGTTGGCGCTTGTCCAACGGGTGCTGAAGGCAAATATGGTGCACATGGCGAAGGCTGACGCCCACGCCATAATGCCACCATCCATGCCAGCAACACCCACATGATTTCGCTTTGATCCGCTGCTCGCCACGCCCTGGTGGGGCGGGAGTCAGCCTGGAATTTCCGTATTCAGTGTTTCGATTTGTCAGCCTGCACGATTGGCGCGCAAACCACCGCAGGCAACCGGCCTGCAGTCTGAGTGCACGACGCCCGCTGGCATCGACCATACTGCGCACCGAGTCGGGCTGTGTCCATTAAACTCCAGACAAATCAACCACTTACACATTCGTCGCGCAGGTGAAACACATTATAGGGGGCAAACCGGCCGCAGGCCGCGCCCCGATTGACGCCCCGGCTGCCCGTATCGTCGAGGTCGATGCCGAGTCCGCAGGCCAGCGGCTTGACAACTTTCTGATACGCCACTTGAAGGGTGTGCCCAAGACGCATGTCTATCGCATCATCCGCAGCGGTGAGGTGCGCCTGAACAAGGGCCGCACCAGTGCCGACGCGCGCGTGGCCGCCGGCGACCTGGTGCGCCTGCCGCCCGTGCGCGTGTCCGAGAGGGTGCAGGACAAGGCTGAGCGCCCCGCGCCCGCGCGTGAATTCCCCGCCTTGCTGGAAGACGAGCACCTGATCGCCATTGACAAGCCCGCGGGGGTGGCCGTGCACGGCGGCAGCGGCGTGAGCTTTGGCGTGATCGAGCAATTGCGCCAGGCGCGGCCCCAGGCCAAGTACCTGGAGCTGGTGCACCGGCTGGACCGCGAGACCTCGGGCATCCTGCTGGTGGCCAAAAAGCGCAGCGCGCTCACGCATTTGCAGGACCAGTTCCGCGGGCGCGAGACGGGCAAGACCTATCTGGCGCTGGTCGCCGGGCAGTGGCCCGCCAACAGGAAGGTGATCGACACGCCGCTGCACAAATACCTGCAGGAAGACGGCGAGCGCCGCGTGCGCGTGACCACGCCCGATGATCCGGACGGCATGCGCTCCATCACCCTGGTCAAGGTGCGCAGCCAGATCGCCCCGCGCCCCCTGCAGGGACTGCCGGCGATGAGTCTGCTGGAGGTCACCATCAAGACCGGGCGCACGCACCAGATCCGCGTGCACCTGTCATCGCAGGGCCACCCGATCGCGGGGGATGACAAATACGGCGACTTCGAACTGAACAAGCGCTTGAACAAACAAGGCCTCAGGCGCATGTTTCTTCACGCGTGGCGGCTACAGTTTGACCACCCGGCCAGCGGCGAGCGCCTTGAGCTGCGCGCCGAGCTGCCGCCCGAGCTGACTGCCTTCCTCTCTGATGACCCCGCACATGCCTGAAGAAACCTTCCGCACAAGCCCGCGCCGCTTCGATCTCATTGCCTTCGACTGGGACGGCACGCTGTTCGACTCCACCGCCATCATCGTGCGCAGCATCCAGGATGCGGTGCGCGACCTTGGCGGCACCGTGCCCACCGATGAAGCCGCCGCCTGGGTGATCGGCATGGCGCTGCCCCAGGCCCTGGCCCATGCCGCGCCCGACGTGCCGCGCGAGCGCCACACCGAGCTGGGTAACCGCTACCGCTACCACTACCTCAAGCGCCAGGACGACGTAAGCCTGTTTGACGGCGTGCTGCCCATGCTGGAGGGCCTGCGCGATCGCGGCCACCTGCTGGCCGTGGCCACTGGCAAAAGCCGCCGCGGGCTGGATCAGGTGCTGCAAATGGTGCAGCTGCGCGGCATGTTCCACGGCTCGCGCACGGCCGACGAGACCGCCGGCAAGCCGCACCCGCTGATGCTGCAAGAGCTGATGGCCGAGTTTGACGTGCCGCCCGAGCGCCTGTTGATGATTGGCGACACCACGCACGACCTGGAGATGGCCCGCGCCGCCGGCTGCGCCAGTGTGGGCGTGGGCTACGGCGCGCACAGCACGCAGGGCTTCGAGGCACTGGGCCCCCTGTGCGTGGCATCGTCCGTGGCCGAGCTGCATCGCTGGCTGCTGCAGCACGCCTGATGAATGCGCCAGTGTCCGCACCCGTAGCCGCGCCAATGCCGCGGCACATTCCCCTGTGCCCTGCCGATGCCTTGGTGAACGGCGGCCGCGCCGTGGCCTTCGATGTGCGCTATTGCGGCCAGGTTTGCCGCGCCTTCGCCATTCGCTACCGGGGCCGGGCGTACGCCTACCTGAACCGCTGCACCCATGTGCCCATCGAGATGGACTACCAGGAAGGCCAGTTTTTTGACGACACCGGCAGCTGGCTGCTGTGCGCCACCCACGGCGCGGCCTATCAGCCCGACACCGGCGCCTGCGCGGGCGGGCCCTGCCGCGGTGGCCTGGTGCAGATTGCCCTGACTGAAGAGGGCGACATGGTGCACTGGCATACTGCCGCCCACCTGCACACCGTAGAGTTCTGACCCCATGACCGAGCCCACCCGCACCGAACCCGCCGGATCAGGCATGAATCCGCCTCCAGCGCCCGATCTATGGGCGCAAAATGCTACAAAAAAAGAAGCACTAAAGGCCGCGTCTGGCGCCCCGGGCTGGGAGCGCGAGGTGATCGAAAAGATCGTCCTGGGCACGCTGGCCGAGCAGCGCGCGGCCCGGCGCTGGCGCAATTTCTGGCGACTGACCTGGATCGCGGTGGTAGCGCTGGTGATCTGGATGGCCATCTCGCGCGACATGACCGCCGCCAGCAAAAGTGCGCCGCACACGGCGGTCGTGGATGTGAAGGGCGAAATCGCCGCGGGCGCTGAGGCCAGCGCCGAGTTCGTCGTGGCCGCGATGCGCAGTGCGTTTGAGGACTCGGGCTCGCAGGCCGTGGTGCTACTGATCAACTCGCCCGGCGGCAGCCCCGTGCAGGCGGGCATCATCAACGACGAAATCCACCGCCTGAAGGCCAAGTACAACAAGCCCGTGTATGCCGTGGTCGAAGAAACCTGCGCATCGGCCGCCTATTACATCGCCGCGGCGGCGGACGGTATTTATGTGGACAAGGCCAGTATCGTGGGCAGCATCGGCGTGCTGATGGACGGTTTCGGCTTCACCGGCACCATGGAAAAACTGGGCGTGGAGCGCCGCCTGCTCACTGCCGGCGAAAACAAAGGCTTTCTCGACCCGTTCAGCCCCCAGACCGAGGGGCAGCGCGTTTATGCGCAGCAGATGCTGGATCAGATTCACCAGCAGTTCATCACCGTGGTCAAGCAAGGCCGGGGCGATCGCCTCAAGGCCACGCCTGAAACCTTCAGCGGCTTGTTCTGGACTGGCCAGCAGGCGGTGGAGATGGGGCTGGCCGACCAGCTGGGCAGCCTGGACTACGTGGCGCGCGAGGTGGTCAAGGCCGAAGATGTGATCGACTACACCCGCCGCGACAACGTGGCCGAGCGGCTGGCCAAGAAGTTTGGCGCTGCCGTGGGCATGGGCGCCATCAAGGGCCTGGCGGCCGTGCAGCTGCCGCAGTTGCGCTGACGGCGCGGCACTATTGGCCAAATAAGCCCTTGGCCCTTGTAAAACCTGCGCTAAAAGCTATTTTTTTGATAGCGTACGGGCGCGCATTTAGCGGCTTTGACGGGCCTGTGGAGCCCTCAGGCACCTTCGCACACCGTCAGACGCCGACGGCAAACACCGTGGGCACGCGGTTGTCTGGCGCCGCCGCGGCCTGGCGCCATTCGCGCACCGTGTGGCTGGCGACATGGGCTCCCTCTAGCGTAAGGCCACTGGCGCGCGCCACCCGGGTTTGCGGCTGCAGCGTCTGCAGCATGGCTTGCCACAGCGCGGCGTTGCGGTAGGGGGTCTCGATGAACAGCTGGGTCTGCCCCTGTTTTTGGGCCAGCGCCTCCAGCTCGCGCAGGCGCTTGCTGCGCTCGCCGGCGTCCTGCGGCAGGTAGCCCACAAAGGCAAAGTTCTGGCCGTTGAGCCCGCTGGCCGCCAGTGCCAGCAGCAGCGACACCGGCCCCACCAGCGGCACCACGCGCAGGCCCAGGTCGTGCGCAGCGCGCACCACCGAACTGCCTGGGTCGGCGACGGCGGGCATGCCGGCTTCGCTGACCAGTCCCACGTCATGGCCCGCCAGAGCCGGCGCCAGCAGCGGGCGGGCGTCAAAGGGCGCATGCCCGCGCACGCCGTGGTCGCCTTTTTTGTGCACCTCGCGCGGCAGTTCAGTGATCTGCTGGGCCTGCAGCGGCGCGGCCAGCGGGTGCAGAGCGTCCACGCGCTTGAGGTAGGCGCGGCAGCTTTTGGCGCTTTCGCAGATCCAGTGGGTGATTTGCGCGGCCCGTCGCAGCGTGCCGTCAGGCAGCACTTGGGTCAGGGCAGCCTCGCTGTCGCAGCCAAAGTCCAGCGGCGCAGGCACCAGATAGAGGCTGCCCTTCGCGCTTGGCTGCGCGCTGGTCGCAGGAGCTGTGGTGGCTTCGCTCATGGCAGCACCAGCCCTGCGGCGCGCAGCATGCGGCAGGTGCGAATCAAAGGCAGGCCGACCAGGGCGGTGGGGTCGTCGCTGTCGATGGCGTCCAGCAGCGCAATGCCCAGCCCCTCGCTCTTGGCGCTGCCGGCGCAGTCGTAGGGCTGCTCGGCGCGCAGATAGCGCTCGATCTCGTCATGCGACAGGTCGCGAAAGCGCACGCTCACCGGTGCCAGATCAACCTGCTCGAAACCACTGGCCTGGCAGACCACGGCCACAGCGGTGTGAAACACCACGGTGTGGCCGCTCATCAACTGCAGCTGCGCCACGGCGCGCTCGTGCGTGCCGGGCTTGCCCAGGGCGTGGCCAGCCAGGTCGGCTACCTGGTCGGAGCCGATCACCACCGCCTCGGGGTGCAGGGCAGCAACGGCGCGCGCCTTGGCCAGCGCCAGGCGCAACGCCAGCGCGCGCGGGGCTTCGTGCAGCAGCGGGGTTTCGTCCACGGCCGGGGCGGCCACATCAAAAGGCAGGCCCAGGCGGGCCAGGAGTTCGCGCCGGTAGCGCGAGGTCGATCCCAATACCAGGGAGCGCGGGAGGGTGGAGGATGGGGGCATGTATCGATTCTCTTACACTGCCCGCCATGACCAAGGAACATTCCCCCGACCGGCTCGACGTCAAGGCCTTCGCGCAGGCCGGCGCCCACCTGTCCGGTCATGAAACACTGCTCAAGTACAAGCGGCTGGCCGAAGAGGCCCAGGGCCTGCATCCCGACCTGCGCGTGGATTGGTCCGCCGACGGCGAGATGCGCGCCACGCATGGCGTGGAGGGCGAGATCTGGCTGCGCCTGACTGCCACGGCCACGCTGCCCATGACTTGCCAGCGCTGCCTGCAGCCGGTGGACGTGCCGCTGGAGGTGGATCGAGAGTTCCGCTTCGTGGCTGACGAGGCCACGGCCGAGGCGCTCGACACCGACAGCGAAGAGGATCTGCTGGCGCTGAGCCGTGAGTTTGATCTGCGAGAGTTGATCGAAGACGAGCTGCTGATGGCCCTGCCCGTGGTGCCGCGCCATGACGAGTGCCCGACCCCGGTCACGCTGGCGTCAAGAGACGAGGATTTCGAGCAGGCCAGCGCCGAAAAGCCCAACCCTTTCGCCGCGCTGGCTGGCCTGCGAAAGGACACACCAGGCGCCTGACGCCCATCGCTGCGATTGCAGCGCGCGAAGGGGTGCAGCCGGTTTGAGCTATACTTGCGGGCTTCGCGCGAATCCCCTCGTGTCTTTAGTGGGTTGAATCGCGTTTTCCACTCACCTTTCAAGACCCTAGGAGCCGATCATGGCTGTTCAGCAAAACAAGAAGTCCCCCTCCAAGCGTGGCATGCACCGTTCGCACAATGCCCTGACGGTGCCTGGTACCGCAGTTGAGCCCACCACTGGCGAGATTCACCTGCGTCACCACATCACCCCCAACGGCTTTTACCGCGGCCGCCAGGTGCTGAAGAACAAGTCTGAAGCCTGACTCCAGGCTGCGTAACCTTCGGGCCCGCTGCTACAAGAAAAGTAGCGCGGGCCTTTGTCGTTTTGTCGCGTTCCAGGCTGACGCATTTCCCTTCACCTAACGGCCGCCGGACGGCCCGACTATCTGCTGATGATCACACTGGCTGTTGACTGCATGGGGGGCGATCATGGCCCCGGCGTCACGCTTCCCGCGTGCCGCCAGTTCCTCGAGCATCACCCCGACGCTCGCCTGATCCTGGTGGGTGGGCAGGACAACGTCAAGGCGCTGATGCATGAACGCATCGTGCATGTGGTGGCGTCCGAGGTCGTCACCATGGACGACGCCGTCGAGGTTGCGCTGCGCCGCAAGAAGGATTCGTCCATGCGCGTGGCCATACAGCAGGTGAAGGACGGGGCCGCGCAGGCTGCTATTTCGGCGGGCAACACTGGCGCGCTGATGGCCATCGCGCGCTATCTGCTCAAGACGCTGGACGGTATCGACCGCCCCGCCATTGCTACCCAAATGCCCAACGCCCAGGGTGGGGCGACTACGGTGCTGGATCTGGGGGCGAACGTCGATTGTTCGGCCGAGCATTTGTTGCAGTTCGCTGTCATGGGTTCGGCGCTGGTGTCGGTGTTGCAAGACCGCGAAGAGCCGTCGGTGGGCTTGCTCAATATTGGCGAAGAGGTCATCAAGGGCAACGACGTCATCAAGAAAGCTGGCGAACTGCTGCGTTCTGCTTCCAAATCCGGCGATTTGAACTTTTATGGCAATGTCGAGGGCAATGACATATTCAAAGGCACCGTGGACATTGTGGTGTGTGACGGTTTTGTGGGGAACGTCGCCCTCAAGGCGAGCGAGGGCGTCGCGTCGATGATTGCTGGTGCCCTCAAGCAAGAGTTTTCTCGCAGCATTTTTACGAAAATGGCCGCGATCGTCGCTTATCCGGTTCTTTCTGCGCTCATGCGGCGCATGGATCACCGCCGTTACAACGGCGCGGCTTTGCTGGGCCTGCGGGGGTTGGTGTTCAAGAGCCACGGGTCAGCCGATGCGCTGGCCTTCGAGCAGGCTTTGATCCGGGCGTATGATGCGGCCCGCAACAACCTGCTCGACCGCGTCCGCATGCGGGTGGCGCATGCGGCGCCGCTGCTGGCTGGCCCGGATGCGCAGCCTGCTCCCTGACTGGTCGCGCTCCTATCTACCTTGATGACACGCTATTCACGCATTACCGGCACCGGCAGCTACCTGCCGCCGCGCCGGGTAACCAATGATGATCTGGTGGCCCAGCTGGCGCAGCAGGGCATCGAGACCTCCGATGAGTGGATTGTGGAGCGCACGGGCATCCGCGCTCGCCACTTTGCCGAGCGCGAGGTCGCCAGCAGCGACCTGGCGCTGGAGGCTTCGTGCCGCGCGCTGCAGGCGGCTGGTTGCCAGGCGCAGGATCTTGACCTGATCATCGTCGCCACATCCACGCCGGACATGGTGTTTCCGTCCACAGCGTGCATTTTGCAAAACAAGCTGGGGGCAAATGGTTGTCCGGCTTTCGATGTGCAGGCGGTGTGCAGCGGGTTCGTGTACGCGCTGACGGTGGCCGACGCGATGATCCGCTCGGGCGGCGCCCGCCGTGCCTTGGTGGTGGGGGCCGAGGTGTTCAGCCGCATTCTGGACTTCAAGGATCGCACCACTTGCGTGCTGTTCGGTGACGGGGCGGGCGCCGTGGTGCTGGAGGCTTCCGACACTCCCGGCATTCTGGCCAGCGACCTGCATGCCGATGGCAGCCATGTCGGCATATTGTGCGTGCCGGGCAATGTCTATGGCGGGCAGGTTCTGGGCGACCCGTTGCTCAAGATGGACGGCCAGGCCGTGTTCAAGCTGGCCGTTGGCGTGCTGGAAAAAGCTGCGCGCGCCACGCTGGACAAGGCTGGGATGACCGACGCCGATATCGACTGGCTGATTCCCCACCAAGCCAACATCCGCATCATGCAAAGCACGGCGCGCAAACTGAAGCTGTCGATGGACAAGGTGGTGGTCACGGTGGATCAGCATGGCAATACGTCGGCTGCCTCGATTCCGTTGGCGTTGGATCACGGCGTGCGCAGTGGTCAGGTCAAGCCGGGCCAAACGGTGTTGCTTGAGGGCGTTGGCGGCGGTTTTACCTGGGGCGCTGTGCTCTTGAAAATGTAGCTGAAAGCGCCTGATTCCAAAGGGCTGAAGCTATTTTTGATGCATAACTGATAAGAACATGTCGAAATCTTTCGCTTTCGTGTTCCCCGGTCAGGGCTCCCAGTCGGTGGGTATGCTCGACGCCTGGGGTGACCATCCCGTGGTGGCGCAGACACTGCGCGAGGCCTCTGACGCACTGGGTGAGGACGTGGCAGCACTCATCCACGCTGGCCCCAAAGAGGCATTGGCACTCACCACCAACACCCAGCCCGTGATGCTGGTGGCTGGCGTTGCTGCCTGGCGCGTGTGGTGCGAGCAGGGTGGCGCGCAGCCCGTCGCGCTGGCCGGGCATTCGCTGGGTGAATACTCTGCGCTGGTGGCAGCCGGTGTCCTGACTCTGGCCCAGGCAGCCCCGCTGGTGCGCCTGCGCGCCGCGGCCATGCAGGAGGCCGTGTCGATCGGCGCTGGCGCCATGGCCGCCATCCTGGGCCTGGATGCTGACAAGGTGGTGGCGGGTTGTGCCGAGGCGACGGCCAGCTTTGGCGCTGGCTCGTCCGAGGTGGTCGAGGCGGCCAACTTCAATGATCCTGCGCAGACCGTCATTGCCGGCACCAGGGCCGGTGTGGACAAGGCCTGCGAATTGCTCAAGGCGGCCGGTGCCAAGCGCGCCCTGCCTTTGCCTGTGTCGGCGCCGTTTCACTCCAGTCTGATGAAACCCGCTGCAGAGAAGCTGCGCGCCGCGCTCGCTGTGCTGGAACTGGGTGCGCCACGCATCCCCGTAGTCAATAACGTGGATGTGGCGGTGCAGCAGGATGCCGACGCCATTCGCGACGCTCTGTACCGCCAGGCCTTTGGGCCCGTGCGCTGGGTGGAGTGTGTGCAGGCCCTCCAGGCCCGCGGCGTGACGCATGTGATCGAATGCGGCCCTGGCAAAGTGCTGGCCGGCATGACCAAACGCATCGACCCTCAACTGGTGGGGGCTTCAATCTATGACCCGGCCACGCTGGCCGAAACTAAGGAGCTGCTGGCATGAGCGAGTCTGCACAATCCCGCATTGCACTGGTGACCGGCGCCACGCGCGGCATTGGCGCTGCCATTGCTGCTGAATTGGCTGCGCGTGGCCTGCAGGTGATCGGCACTGCGACCACTGACGAAGGTGCCGAGCGCATCACCCAGGCGCTTGCGGAGCACGGCGGCAAGGGCGTGAAGCTGAATGTGACTGACGGCGCCGCTGTGGACGCACTGGTGGATGCCATCGTCCGGGAGCATGGCGGTCTGCATGTACTGGTCAACAACGCCGGCATCACCCGCGATACGCTGGCGATGCGCATGAAGGACGACGACTGGGATGCCGTGCTGGACACCAATCTCAAGGCCGTATTCCGCGTCAGCCGTGCGGTCATCCGGCCCATGATGAAGCAGCGCTTTGGGCGCATCATCAGCATCACCAGTGTGGTGGGTGCATCGGGCAACCCTGGTCAGGCCAACTACGCAGCGGCCAAGGCTGGCGTGGCCGGCATGACCCGCGCACTGGCGCGCGAGCTGGGTAGCCGCGGCATCACGGTGAATTGTGTGGCGCCCGGGTTCATTGCCACAGACATGACCGCCGATTTGCCGGAAGAGCAGAAAAAAGCGCTCAAATCCCAGATCGCCATGGGTGATCTTGGGCAGCCCAGTGACATCGCCCATGCTGTGGCTTACCTTGCGTCTGTCGGCGCGGGATATGTGACGGGGCAGGAGTTGCATGTCAATGGCGGCATGTACATGTAATTGAAGTCAGTTAACGCCGGATCGTCCGTGCGGCGGGCTGCGACAGGGGCATACCCCGAAGCGGCTAGAATCGCGGATTCATTCACAACCCCCTGAGGGAAACCATGAGCGATATCGAAGCACGTGTCAAAAAAATCATTGCCGAACAACTCGGCGTGGAAGAGTCTCAAGTCACCAATGAAAAGGCCTTCGTGGCCGACCTGGGCGCAGACTCGCTGGACACGGTGGAACTGGTGATGGCGCTGGAAGACGAGTTCGGCATCGAGATCCCTGACGAAGACGCAGAGAAGATCACGACGGTGCAAAACGCCATCGACTACGCCAACACCCACCAAAAGGCCTAAGTCAAGTCGCCCCGCGAGGGGCGCGCATCCGAGATCAGCAAAAGGTTAAAAACGCATGAGCCGTCGTCGCGTTGTCGTGACCGGCCTGGGTTGCATTTCTCCCGTAGGTAATACGGTGGCAGATGCCTGGGCCAATATCCTCGCCGGCAAGTCCGGTATCGACCTCATCACCAAGTTCGATGCTTCGAACTTTGCCTGCAAGATTGCGGGCGAGGTCAAGGGTTTTGACCTGGAGGCCTACATCAGCGCCAAGGATGCGCGAACCATGGACAGCTTCATCCACTACGGCGTTGCCGCAGCCCAGCAGGCTGTGCACGACGCGGGTCTGCCCACGGGCGAGGCTCTGGACGAGGAACTGGCCACGCGCATCGGCGTCATCATTGGCTCCGGCATTGGTGGCCTACCGCTGATCGAGAACACACATGCCGAGCTCGTCGGACGCGGCCCGCGCCGCATCACCCCGTTTTTTGTGCCTGCATCCATCATCAACATGGTGGCGGGGCAGGTGTCCATGCGGTTTGGATTCAAAGGGCCCAATCTCTCTGTCGTGACGGCCTGTACCACGGGTCTGCACTGCATCGGCGAGGCCGCCCGCAAGATCGAATACGGTGATGCAGACGTGGTGGTGGCGGGTGGAACCGAATCCACCGTGTCGCCACTGGGTGTGGGTGGCTTTGCCGCAATGCGCGCCTTGTCCACCCGCAATGATGATCCCAAGACGGCATCACGCCCCTGGGACAAGGATCGAGACGGTTTCGTGCTGGGTGAAGGCGCGGGCGTTCTGGTGCTTGAGGAGTACGAGCATGCCAAGGCCCGCGGCGCGCGCATCTACGCCGAGATCACTGGCTACGGCTTGAGTGCCGATGCGGGTCACATGACGGCGCCCAGCATGGACGGTCCTCGTCGCGCCATGCTGGCGGCTTTGCGCAACGCCGGCTTGAATGCAGATCAGGTGGACTACCTCAGCGCACACGGCACCTCGACACCGCTGGGCGATCTGAACGAAACCAATGCCATCAAGGCAGCGCTGGGCGACCATGCCAAAAAGATGGTGGTGAACTCCACCAAGTCCATGACGGGGCACCTGCTGGGCGGCGCCGGTGGCATCGAGAGCGTGTTCACTGTGCTGGCGCTGCATCATCAGAAGGTGCCGCCCACCATCAATATCTTCGAGCAAGACCCGGAGTGCGATCTGGATTACTGCGCCAACACGGCGCGTGACATGAAGATCGACGTTGCGCTGAAGAACAACTTCGGTTTTGGTGGAACCAACGGTACGCTGGTTTTCCGGCGCGTGTGACTGGTTGGGGCGCTACGGCCCTGTCGCCCAGGGGTGTGATGGGCCCTTTCTTCGCCTCGCCGCATTGAACGTAACCCACGAATCGCTGCGATGCGCACCCCTTCCCATGCGCCTGCTGTGCGCTACCCATACGGTCGTTCAATGGTAGTGGGCCGCACGCTGGCGGTGCTGTTGGTCGCAGGATTGGCTTGCACGATGGCTTGGCTGGTTTTCAGTGCCAGCACGTCAGCTGTCTTCAAGGCGCCGGTAGGACTGGGACTGTGGCTCATGTGCGCTGCGGTAGCTGGTCATTGGTGGCGCCGATTTCCGGCCGGCCTAGTGGCTTGGGATGGCGGGCAGTGGTCGCTGGTGAGCGGCCTGTCTGATGAAAGCCGGCCCCTGTCGCAGGTTCCCTGTGTGCATCTGGATCTGCAGGATTGGATGCTGCTGTCCGCCAGGCCTGTGCAGGGCCGGTTAGAGTGGCTGTGGCTGGAGCGGCGCAGCGATGACTCACAATGGCAAGCGCTGCGGCGCGCCGTTTTTTCACGGGCCCGCCCCGGCTCCAATACCCGCGCGGCCATGCCGGAGCCTGCTGGCGCGGACACAATGCACGCAATGCCATCCCGCCGGGATGGCCAAGCACACAACAGAACATGACAGCATCCCCGCCAGTGCCACAAGATCACGCCGACGGCGATCTGCGGCTGGTCGAACGCACGCTTGCCGGTGACCAGAGGGCCTACGAGCTGCTGGTCATCAAATATCAGCGCCGCATTGAGCGGCTGGTAGGGCGCATGGTGCGCGACGTGGACCTGATTCCCGACATCACTCAGGAAACCTTTTTGCGCGCCTACCGGGCGCTGCACCAGTTTCGGGGCGATGCGCAGTTCTACACCTGGCTGTACCGCATTGCCGTGAACACCGCCAAGAAGGCCCTGGTGGACATGAAGCGCAACCCCGTGATCACGGAGAGCGCCCTGCGCACCGCTGCTGGCGACGACGATGAAACTTCGCCGCTCGATCGCGAACTAACCAACGATGAAACGCCCGAGACCGTGCTGGCTGCGCAAGAAATTGCCGCTGCGGTCAATGCAGCCATGGAGGCATTGCCCGAGGACTTGCGCCAGGCAGTCACGTTGCGGGAAATCGAAGGCTTGAGCTACGAGGAGATCGCCACGGTGATGTCCTGCCCCATCGGAACAGTGCGGTCGCGCATCTTTCGTGCCCGCGAGGCAATATCGGCAAAGGTCAAGCCGCTGCTGGATAGGCAGTCGGGTAAACGGTGGTAACTGGATGGTCTGGGAACGTGTGCTATGGCAAAAGACACCATGAATGACGATGTGATGATGCGTGAGCACCTGTCGGCTTTGGTCGATGGAGAGTTGCGGGGCGAAGAGTTCGCGGCTGTCATGGCCTATGCCGGCACGCAGCAGGCGCAGGAGGACTGGCGCGTCTATCACCTGATTGGCGACGCCCTGCGCAGTGCCCCTGTGGCGCGTGGAGCCGATATGGCGCTGCTGGGCCGGTTGCGCGAGCAGTTGGCGCTGGAGTCCGGGCACCCGGGCCTGACGACCGCGCCGGTGCTCGCGCCGGTGGCGCCGGGCGTGTCCGAACCGCGGCACCAATCCCGGGACACTGCCGCCAATGAGGCCGTGTTCCGCTGGAAGCTGGTGGCGGGGTTGGCCTCCCTGGCGGCCGTGGTCGCGCTGAGCTGGAACGTGCTTGCCGGCCTGGGTGCCACAGCCGTGCCCCAGCAGGGTGCCCAGCTGGCCGCAGCGCAACCTTCTTCGGCGCCACCGGCGTCGGCGCTGATGGCCACGGCTGGCGGCACGGACGGCCAGCAGGTCATGCTGCGCGATCCGCGCCTGGATGAATTGCTGGCCGCGCACAAGCAGTTTGGCAGCATCTCCGCACTGCAGATGCCTGCGGGTTTTTTGCGCAATGCGACTTTCGAGGCGCCTGCGCGTTGAAGGACATGCCAGTGGTGCAACCTCGCTCATGGAATGTGTGGGCATGAAGCGAGTGCAGGGTCGTCACGTTCGCAAGACTAGCGCTGCCCGGCGCTGGCTGATGGCCTGTGTGGCCGCGCTGCTGGCCGGCGTGGCCGCCGCAGCCTCCGCCGCCTGTGCGCAGACTCAGCCTGCACCAACCGGGCAGCTTGCGTCCCTGCGCGAAACGCTGGATGCCGGGGGCTGGATTGCCCGCATGCACCAAGCGTCCATGCGCCATGACTACAGCGGTACTTTCGTCGTGCTCTCGGCCAACGGCACGCTGACCAGTGCCCGCATCTGGCATGTCTGTGAGGGCCAGCGCCAGATCGAACGGGTGGAGGCGCTGAGCGGTAAGCCGCGGGTGATTTTTCGGCGCGACAGCGAGATGCGCACCTTCTTGCCGCAAGAGCGCGTGGTGCTCAGCGAGTTGCGCGATGCGCCGGTCACCTTTCCGCGCGTGCCCCAGGCCAGTGATGTGCAGCCGTCGCAGCACTACACGGTGCAGGTGATGGGCAATGACCGCGTGGCGGGGCGGGATACCGACATTCTGGCCTTCATCCCGCGCGACGGCTGGCGGTTTGGCTATCGCATCTGGGTGGACAAGGCCTCGGGTCTGCTGGTCAAGATGCAGACCCTCGATGGCGAACGCGTGCTTGAACAGGCTGCGTTCTCGGAACTGGCCTTCGAGGTACCCGTGCTGCTGGAGCACATGGCGCGTCAGATGGATGCCATGGACGGCTACCGCCTGGTGAGCGTGCCCACGCAGCAGACCACGGCACGGGCCGAAGGCTGGCAGATCAGCGAGGCGGTGGGCGGATTTGTGACGCAAGGGTGCTTCAAAAAAAATAGCTACCAGCGCCAGTCAAACAAAGGTAGGCCGGTGCTGCAGTGTATTTTTTCTGACGGCATGGCCACGCTGTCGCTGTTCATGGAGCCCTACAACGCGCAGCAGCACCCGGCAACGGCACGCATGATCAGCGTCGGCGCCACGCAGGTGGCAGGTCAGAAGGTGCTGGGCGACACCTGGGTGACCGCAGTGGGTGAGGTGCCGCAGCGCACGCTGCGGCGTTTCATTGAAGGACTTGGGCGCCATCCCTGACCTTCGGCCCAGACTGCTGGGGCGCTTCAGGGCGCTGGTGCCGCGGCTGTGGCGGAGGCGATCCGCGCCCACACAGGGAACCAATTGCGCGGTGTGTTTTCACATACGGCATTTCCCGCTGTTGCGGAACATTTTTGGATGGAAAGGTTGACGATGTTGAGGATTGATTGGAAACAAGGACTGCAATCCTGCGCCGTGGCCGTGATGGTGGCGGTGTCTGGCGGTGCGGCTTTGCTGGTGGCCGTGTCGCCCGTGCATGCCCAGTCGGCGCCGGTTGTGCGCGGGCTGCCTGACTTCACTGAACTGGTGGAGCAGGTGGGGCCGTCGGTGGTGAACATACGCACCGTCGAGAAGGTGTCGGCGCGCCCGTCCGTCAACGGCATGGACGAGGACATGCTGGAGTTCTTCCGGCGCTTTGGCATACCCGTTCCCAACGTGCCGCGCCAGCAGGGGCCGCAGCGCCAGCAGCCCGAGGAGCTGCTGCCGCGCGGCGTGGGTTCGGGCTTTATCCTGAGCGCTGACGGTTATGTGATGACCAACGCCCACGTGGTTGACGGGGCCGACGAGGTGCTTGTCACCTTGACCGACAAACGCGAATTCAAGGCCAAGATCGTCGGCGCCGACAAGCGCACCGATGTGGCCGTGGTGAAGATCGACGCCACCGGCCTGCCAGCGGTGCGCGTGGGCGATGTGAACCGCCTCAAGGCCGGCGAGTGGGTCATGGCCATCGGCTCGCCGTTCGGGCTGGAGAACACGGTGACGGCCGGCATCGTCAGCGCCAAGCAGCGCGACACCGGCGACTACTTGCCCTTCATCCAGACCGATGTGGCCATCAACCCGGGCAACTCGGGCGGCCCGCTGATCAACATGCGCGGCGAGGTGGTGGGCATCAACAGCCAGATTTATTCCCGCTCTGGCGGCTTCATGGGTATCTCTTTTGCCATTCCCATCGATGAGGCCATGCGCGTGAGCGAACAGCTGCGCACCACCGGGCGCGTGACCCGCGGGCGCATTGGTGTGCAGATCGAATCCGTGTCCAAGGACGTGGCCGAATCCATCGGCCTGGGCAAGGCGCAGGGCGCGCTGGTGCGCGGCGTGGAGTCGGGCTCGCCCGCCGAGAAGGCGGGCGTCGAGGCTGGCGACATCATCATCCGCTACGACGGCAAGGCGGTGGAGAAGGTAGCCGATCTTCCGCGCCTGGTGGGCAACACCAAGCCGGGCACCAAGACCAGCATCACGGTGTTCCGCCGTGGTGCGCAGCGAGACCTGGCGATCACCATTGCCGAGGTGGAGCCCGACGAAAAGGTGGCTGCCAAGGCCGGCGCCGATGCGCAGGGCAACGGCAAGCCGTCTGCTGCCGCGCAGCAGCTGGGACTGGTGGTGGCTGAACTCGCGCCGGCGCAGGCCAGGGAGCTCAAGGTCAAGGGCGGCGTGCGTGTGGTTTCCGCCAGCGACGCTGCGGCGCGTGCCGGCCTGCGCGCGGATGACGTGATCGTCGCGCTGGCCAATACCGAGATCCGCAACCTCAAGGACTTCGAGGCCACTCTGGCCAAGCTGGACAAGAGCAAGCCGATCCTGGTGCTGGTGCGGCGCGGTGAATGGGCGCACTACCTGCACATCCGCCCGAACCGCTGATGGCCAGGGGTGTTAGAACAAATTTATCTAACGGAGACCGCACCCTATAAAATGCGCGCCTTTGCGCAGTCCGCTTGAGGACTGCGGTGCTGACCGGCGCGCATAACCCGGCGAACCTTTTTGCCTACAATGAAGTCCCAACCATCGCAGTTGCCAAAGATTGTTGGTTCAGGGCGCGTCGCTTGTTTGACGCGCCCTTTTTTCTTGTCATGAGCCTCGCAGTTCAAACACTTGTCCTATTCCGTTGATGAACCACATCAGAAATTTTTCGATCATTGCGCACATCGACCATGGCAAGTCCACGCTTGCCGACCGTCTCATCCAGCGCTGCGGTGGACTGGCCGAACGTGAGATGGAGGCCCAGGTGCTCGACTCGATGGATATCGAGAAAGAGCGCGGCATCACCATCAAGGCGCAGACTGCCGCGCTGCAGTACAAGGCGCGCGACGGCAAGGTTTACAACCTCAACCTGATCGATACGCCCGGCCACGTGGACTTTTCCTACGAGGTGTCACGCTCGCTGTCGGCGTGCGAGGGCGCCTTGCTGGTGGTGGATGCGAGCCAGGGCGTTGAGGCCCAGACCGTGGCCAACTGCTACACGGCGCTGGACCTGGGCGTGGAAGTGCTGCCGGTGCTCAACAAGATGGATTTGCCCAATGCCGACCCCGACAACGCCAAGGCCGAGATCGAGGACGTGATCGGCATTGACGCCAGCGCGGCCATTCCCTGCTCGGCCAAGACCGGCATGGGCATCGACGACATCCTGGAGCTGATCGTCGCCAAGGTGCCCGCCCCCCAGGGCAACCCTGAGGCGCCGCTGCGCGCCATGATCATCGACAGCTGGTTTGACACCTATGTGGGCGTGGTCATGCTGGTACGCGTGGTGGACGGCCAGCTGCTCAAGGGTGAGCGCTTCAAGATGATGGCCACCGGCGCGGCCTACAACGCCGACAACCTGGGCGTGTTCACCCCTGCCAACCAGCCGCGCGACGCGTTGCATGCGGGCGAGGTGGGCTACATCATTGCCGGCATCAAAGAGCTGCAGGCCGCCAAGGTGGGCGACACCATCACACTTGAAAAGAAGCTGCCGAACAACCTGGGCCCGGCCAGCGAGCCGCTACCCGGCTTCAAGGAAATCCAGCCCCAGGTGTTCGCCGGCCTGTACCCGACCGAGGCCAACCAGTACGACTCGCTGCGCGACGCGCTGGAAAAGCTCAAGCTCAATGACGCTGCCCTGCAGTACGAGCCCGAGGTGTCGCAGGCGCTGGGCTTTGGTTTCCGTTGCGGCTTTCTGGGCCTGCTGCACATGGAAATCGTGCAGGAGCGCCTGGAGCGCGAGTTCGACCAGGACCTGATCACCACCGCGCCCAGCGTGGTCTATGAGGTGGTGCGCGGTGATGGCGAGCTCATCATGGTGGAGAACCCCTCCAAGATGCCCGACCAGGGCAAGATCCAGGAAATCCGCGAGCCCATCGTCACCGTGCATTTGTACATGCCGCAGGACTACGTGGGCCCGGTGATGACGCTGGCCAACCAAAAGCGCGGCGTGCAGCTCAACATGGCCTACCACGGCCGCCAGGTCATGCTGACCTACGACATGCCGCTGGGCGAGATCGTGCTGGACTTCTTCGACAAGCTCAAATCCGTCAGCCGGGGTTATGCCTCGATGGACTACGAGTTCAAGGAGTACCGCCCGTCCGACGTGGTCAAGGTGGACATCCTGCTCAACGGCGAAAAGGTGGACGCGCTGTCCATCATCGTGCACCGCACGCAGGCCGCCTACCGGGGCCGCGCCGTGGCCGCCAAAATGCGCGAGATCATCAGCCGCCAGATGTTCGATGTGGCCATTCAGGCCGCCATCGGCGCCAACATCATCGCGCGCGAGACCATCAAGGCGCTGCGCAAGAACGTGCTGGCCAAGTGCTACGGCGGCGACATCACCCGCAAGAAGAAGCTTCTGGAAAAGCAGAAGGCGGGCAAGAAGCGCATGAAGCAGATCGGCTCGGTGGAAGTGCCGCAAGAGGCATTCCTGGCCATCTTGCAGGTTGAAGACTGACAGGACACAGACAGGACTGATAGGACGGATAGCAGTGCAAGTCATGCAATACATCACTGCCGCGGTGCTCGCGGCGTTCGCGGGCTACGTGGGTGCGTGGTATCTGGGCGTGCTCGAAGGCAACTTCGCGCTGCTGCTGTTTCTGGCCACCGTGGTAACGGGAGGCTACTGGCTGGCTGAGCGGTTTTACTTTTTGCCGCGCCGCCGCCAGGCCGCGCAAGCGCTGGCGGACGCTGCCGCCCAGCGCCGCGCAGAGCTCGATCGCATGGGTATCCAGAAGGTGGACGAGGGCGATCTGCACGAGGCCAGTAGTCGCATCCTCATGCAGCCCTGGTGGCTGGACTGGACGGCGGGACTGTTCCCGGTGATCGCCATCGTGTTTTTGCTGCGCTCGTTCCTGTTCGAGCCCTTCAAGATTCCTTCGGGCTCGATGATCCCGACGCTACTGGTGGGCGACCTGATCCTGGTGAACAAATTCACCTACGGCCTGCGCCTGCCCGTGCTCAACACCAAGATCACCGAAGGCAACCCGCTGCAGCGCGGCGACGTGGTGGTGTTCCGCTACCCGCCGCAGCCCAATATGGACTACATCAAGCGCGTGGCCGGCGTGCCGGGCGACGAGGTGGCGTACCTGAACAAGCGCCTTACCGTCAACGGCAAGCCCGTGCCCACCACGCAGCTGCCCGACTTCTTTGACCGCGACGCAATGCGCTACTTTCAGCAGTTTGACGAACAGCTGGGCGAGCGCAGCCACCGCATCCTGAACACGCCCGAGGTGCCCGCCTTCGTGCACGGCGCCAGCAACTTCCCGGGGCGTGACCAATGCCGCTACAGCGTCGAGGGCGTGAGCTGCAAGGTGCCCGAGGGCCACTATTTCATGATGGGCGACAACCGTGATAATTCGCTCGACTCGCGCTACTGGGGCTTCGTGCCGGACGAGAACATCGTCGGCAAGGCCTTCTTCGTGTGGATGAACTTTGGTGACCTCAAGCGCATCGGGTCGTTCAACTAACCAGCACATTCAGAGGGGGAAAGCAGCTATGACACCGCAACGCATCAACAGTCGCAGGCAACAGCGCGGGCTGTCGTTCATCGGCGTGATTTTTGTGGGCCTGTTTATTGTTTGCGCCTTCGCCATCGGCGGGCAGTCCATTCCCATCTTCATCGAATACTTGGCCATCAAGAAGGCTGCAGCCAAGGCCGCGCGCGACGGCACCACCGTGCCCGAGGTGCGTGCCGCGTTCGACCGCGCCGCGCAGATCGACGACATCCAGTCCGTGAGCGGCAAAGACCTGGAGATCAGCAAGCGCAACGACAAGGTCGTCGTGTCGTTCAGCTACTCGCGCGAGATTGCGCTGGCCGGCCCGGCCTACCTGGTGTACCGCTTCCAAGATTCGACCCAACCCTGAAACCCTTAGTGCCACCAGACAGTCTCACCTCGCTGCAGCAGCGCCTGCAGCACGCTTTTACCGACGCTGCCCTGCTGCAGCGCGCCGTCACTCACCGCAGCTTCAGCGCCGACCACTATGAACGCCTGGAGTTTCTGGGCGATTCGGTGCTCAGCCTGGCGGTCTCCAGCCTGTTGTTTCGCCGCATGCGCGATCTGCCCGAGGGCGAGCTGTCGCGGGTGCGCGCGCTGCTGGTGCGGCAGGACTCGCTGCACCAGATCGCATTGCGCCTGCAACTGCCGCAGGTGCTGCGCCTGGGCGAAGGCGAGGCCAAGTCCGGCGGCAAGCTGCGCCCGTCCATCTTGGCCGACGCGCTGGAGGCCATCATCGGCGCGGTGTACCTGGATGCCGGTTATGAGCGCGCCGAAGCGCTGGTGCACCGCCTTTTTGAAGGCGTGGAGCTCAATCCCCGCCTGCAGGAAGCCGCCAAGGACGCCAAGACCGCGTTGCAGGAGTGGCTGCAGGGTCGCAAAATGAAGCTGCCGCAGTACCGTGTGGTGTCCACCAGCGGCGCCGCGCACAGCCAGGTGTTCCACGTCGAGTGCGAAGTGCCCGAGCTGCAGCGCCTTGAGCGCGGCAGCGGTGCCTCGCGCCGGGCTGCCGAGCAGGCCGCCGCCAGCGCCATGCTGGCCCAGTTGAAAGCGAAAAACGTATGAATGCTACTGAATCTGTAGCTGGTAGCGCAGACGATTCGGGCGCTAGCGGCCAAAACGACCTTGAAGCCATGCTGGCCGCGGCGCAGCCGGGCGGCGGAGCACCGGCGCCAGCGGTGCCCGGCCAGCGCTGCGGGCTGATTGCCATCGTGGGCAAACCCAACGTGGGCAAGTCCACGCTGATGAATGCGCTGGTGGGGCAGAAAATCTCCATCACCAGCCGCAAGGCGCAGACCACGCGCCACCGTATCACCGGCATACGCACGCACGGCGCCACCCAGTTCGTGTTTGTCGATACGCCCGGCTTTCAGACCAGGCACAGCACGGCGCTGAACAAGTCGCTCAACAAAACCGTGATGGGCGCCATTGGCGACGTGGACCTGATCCTGTTCGTGGTCGAGGCCGGCAGCTTCACGCTGGCCGATGCCAAGGTGCTGAGCCTGTTCAAGCCCGGCATCCCCACGCTTTTGATTGCCAACAAGCTCGACACCGTGCACCGCCGCGCCGAGATCGCGCCCTGGCTGCGCGACATGCAAGAGCGCCATCCGTTTGCCGAGTTCGTGCCCATGTCGGCCAAGAACAAGGGCGATATCGAGCGGCTGTACGGCATTTGCGAAAAATACCTGCCCGAGCAGCCCTGGTGGTACGCCGAGGACGAGCTGACCGACCGCAGCGAAAAATTTCTGGCCAGCGAGACCGTGCGCGAGAAGCTGTTTCGCTTCACCGGCGACGAGCTGCCCTACACCTCCACCGTCGTCATCGACAAATGGGACGAGGAAAAGAGCAAGCAGTACAAGCGCTTCATCCGCATTGCGGCCACCATCGTGGTGGAGCGCGACGGCCACAAGGCCATGGTGATTGGCGAGAAGGGCGAAAAGCTCAAGCGCATCAGCACCGAAGCGCGCCAGGAGCTGGAAAAGCTGCTGGATGCCAAGGTGTTCCTGGAAGTGTGGGTCAAGGTGCGCAGCGGCTGGGCCGACGACGAGGCGCGCGTGCGCTCGTTCGGTTATGAGTGAAACAGGCCGCTAGCGCAGGATGGTAAAGCGCTGGCAGCTATTGAATAAGTAGCAAAAAATGCCCGCGCGCCGCATTGCCGACGAACCCGCCTACATCCTGCACAGCTACGACTGGAGCGAGTCCAGCCTGATTCTGGATGTGTTCACGCGCCACCACGGCCGTGTGGCACTGGTGGCCAAGGGCGCCAAAAAACCTACCTCCAACTTTCGCCCGGTGCTGCTGGCGCTGCAGCCGCTGCGCGTGGGCTACACCGTGTCGGGCGAGGGGCAGGGCGAGATCCACCCGCTCAAGGGCGCCGAATGGGCTGGCGGGCATGTGCTGCCCACGGGCGACGCGCTGCTGTCGGGCCTGTACCTGAACGAGCTGCTGCTGCGCCTGCTGGCGCGTGACGATCCCCATGCTGCGCTGTTTGACGTGTATGCCGGCGTGGTGCGCGTGCTGGCCACTGCAAACCATGAGGCTGCGCACGCCGATGCGCAGCCGACGACTTGCGCGCCCGACAGCCTGCTGGAGCCCGTGCTGCGCGCCTTCGAGCTGCTGCTGCTGCGCGAGATCGGGCTGCTGCCCGCGCTGGATGTGGAAACCGCCACCCTGGGCGCGCTGGCGCCGCAGTCGCGCTACACCCTGGTGGCCGAGGGCGGACTGCGCGCCGCCGCCGCGGGCGATCGCGCCGCTCTGACTGGCGCGCAGTGGCGTGCGCTGCAGCTGGCGCTGGATCAGGTGGACGGCAAAGGCCGGCCGGACAGCGCCGCCGCCTACACCGCCGTGCTGCGCACGGTGACCAGCGCCGGTTTTTCCGTGGGGGGAGAAATCAAGGCCCAACTGCGCGCGCTGCTGCAATACCATTGTGGTCACCCGCTGCTGCGCACCCGCCAGCTCATGATGGACCTGCAATCGCTATGACCTCTGCACACCCCCGCACGGCCCTGTCCGTCAACGTCAACAAAGTGGCCCTGGTGCGCAACACGCGCCACCTGGGCATTCCCAGCGTCACACGCGCCGCGCAGCTGTGCCTGGAGGCGGGCGCGCAGGGCATCACCGTGCACCCGCGCCCGGATGGGCGCCACATCCGCGCGCACGACGTGTACGAGCTGGCCGAACTGCTGCGCCAGTGGCCGCAGGCCGAGTTCAACATCGAGGGCAACCCCGCGCACAACCTGATGGACTTCATCCGCGAGCTGGCAGGCCGGGGCATGCGCCCGCACCAGGCCACCTTTGTGCCCGATGGCGAAGGCCAGTTCACCAGCGACCACGGCTGGGCCTTGCCGCAGGATGCCGAGCGCCTGGCGCCGCTGATTGCCGAATGCCACAGCCTGGGCGTGCGCGTCAGCCTGTTCATGGACCCCGTGCCCGAGCAAATGGCCGCCGCGCGCGCCGTGGGCGCCGACCGCGTGGAGCTGTACACCGAGCCCTACGCCGCCGCCTGGGGCACGCCCCAGCAGGCAGCGCAACTGGCACGCTACCGCGCCGCCGCGCAGGCCGCGCTGGCTGCGGGCCTGGGCGTGAACGCCGGCCACGACCTCAACCAGGGCAACCTGGCGGACTTTCTGGGCAACGTGCCCGGCGTGCTGGAGGTCTCCATCGGCCACGCCTTCATCGCCGATGCCCTTGAGCTGGGCTATGGCGACGCAGTCATCGCCTACCAGCGCTGCATCGACCAGGGCATGGCCGAGCGGGACTCTTGAATTGATAGCTGCCAGCGCTTGATCAGCGAGCGCTATCGGCCTGTTTGACGCATAAACCATGATCTACGGCATTGGCACCGACATCTGCGACGTGCGCCGCATCCGCGCCAGCCTGGCACGCCACGGCGACCGCTTTGCCGAAAAAGTGCTGGCGGATGCCGAACTGGCTACCTGGCGCGCGCGCTCGGCACGCTGGCCCGAGCGCGGCGTGCGCTACCTGGCAACGCGCTTTTCCGCCAAGGAGTCCTTCAGCAAGGCCATTGGCCTGGGCATGCGCATGCCCATGACCTGGCGCGCCTGCGAGGTGACCAACCTGCCTACCGGCCAGCCCGCCATCGTGCTGCATGGCGCGCTGCGTGACTGGTTTGCCGCGCGCGGCCTGCGTTGCCACATCAGCGTGACCGACGAGAGCGACTACGCCGCCAGCTTTTGCGTGGTCGAAAAGGATTAACACCAAAATCAGCCCCCAGCGCAGGTACAGAAAGCGCTGGCAGCTATCAAAAAGAAAGCGCGCAACCCATGACAGAACACGCCCCTCTCATCATCGACGTGGCCGGCACCCGCCTCACGGCCACCGACCGCCGCCGCCTGGCCCACCCGCTGGTGGGCGGCGTGATTTTGTTTGCCCGCAACTGGGAGCACCGCGCGCAGCTGCTGCAGCTGACGGCCGCCATCAAGGCAGTGCGTGACGACCTGCTGGTCTGCGTGGACCACGAGGGCGGGCGCGTGCAGCGCTTCAAGACCGACGGCTTCACGCACATCCCGCCCATGCGCGCCTTTGGCGAGCTGTGGATGAATGACGGCAAAGGCAGCAAGCACCGCGAGGGCAGCGGCGCCCTGCAGGCCATGAACGCCGCCACGGCGGCTGGCTACGTGCTGGGCAGCGAGCTGCGCGCCTGCGGCGTGGACTTCAGCTTCACGCCGGTGCTGGACCTGGACTACGGTGCCAGCGGCGTCATCGGCGACCGCGCCTTTGCCCGCGACCCGCGCGTGGTGGCCATGCTGGCGCGCGCGCTCATGCAGGGGCTGCTGCAGGCAGGCATGGCCAACTGCGGCAAGCACTTTCCGGGGCACGGCTTCGTCAAGGCTGATTCGCACACCGAGATACCGGTGGACCGCCGCAGCCTCACCGCCATCCTGGCCGACGACGCGGCGCCCTACCCGTGGCTGTCCACCGTGCTCACCAGCGTCATGCCCGCGCACGTGATCTACCCCAAGGTGGACAGCCGCCCGGCGGGTTTCTCGGCCAGGTGGCTGCAGGACATCCTGCGGCGCCGTCTGCGCTTTGACGGCGCCATCTTCAGCGACGACCTGAGCATGGAGGGCGCGCGGCGCCTGGACGGAATCAAAGGCCAGCCGGTCAGCTACACCGACGCCGCCGTGGCCGCGCTGGCTGCCGGCTGCGACCTGGTGCTGCTGTGCAACCAAAGCCTGGGCGACGGCGCTGCGGTGGACGAGCTGATCGACGGCCTGGAGCAGGCCCGCGCCCAGGGCCGCTGGCAACCCGGCGCCGACAGCGAGTCGCGCCGCCTGGCCCTGCTGCCCGAGACATTGCCCCAGCCGTGGGACGAGCTGATGGTGCAGCCCGCCTACATGCACGCGCTGGACCTCTTGCCATGACGTTGCGCGTAGGCGTGCTCACGGGCGGGGGCGACTGCCCTGGCCTGAACGCGGTGATCCGCGCGGTCACCAAGTCGCTGCTGCGCCATGGGCAGTGCAAGGGCGTGCAGGTGCTGGGCATCGAAGACGGCTTCGAGGGCCTGATGGGGGGGCAGCCGCGCACCCGGGTGCTGCGCTGGGATCAGGTGTCGGGCATCCTGCACATGGGCGGCACCATTTTGGGCACCAGCAACAGCGCCAATCCTTTGAGGGACGCCGCCACGCTGGCGCAGGTGCAGCGCAACGTGCGCACCCTGGGGCTGGACGTGGTGGTGGTCATCGGCGGCGACGGCACCATGAGCCTGGCACACGGCCTGCGCCAGATCGGCCTGGCCTGCGTGGGCGTGCCCAAAACCATCGACAACGACATCGCCCTGTGCGAGCGCAGCTTTGGCTTTGACACCGCGGTGGCCACCGTGACCGACGCGCTGCGCCGAGTGGAAAGCACTGGCAACAGCCACCACCGCGTGATGATCGTCGAGACCATGGGCCGCCACGCGGGCTGGCTGGCCCTGGAGGCCGGCCTTGCCGGCGCTGCCGACGTGATCCTGCTGCCCGAGATCGACTACGACCTGCAAGCCGTGGCGGCACGCTGCCAGCAGCGCGAAAAGCGCCAGCGCTACTCCATCATCTGCATCGGCGAGGGCGCCAAGCCGCGCGGCGGCAGCCTCACCGTGCGCGAACATGTGGCCCACAGCCCGGACCCGGTGCGCCTGGGCGGCGTGGGCCATGTGCTGCGCGAGCAACTGCAGCCGCACCTGCAAAGCGAGGTGCGCACCACCGTGCTGGGCCATGTGCAGCGCGGCGGCGACCCCACCCCTTTTGACCGCGTGCTGGCCACGCGCTTTGGCCACCACGCCGCGCAACTGGTGATCGAAGGGCGGCTCGGCCGCATGGTCACGCTGCAGGACGGCCGCATCGGCAGCGTGCCGATCGCCGACGTGGCCAACACTCAGCGCACGGTGTCGCTTCAGCATGAGCTGATCATCACGGCACGCAACATCGGTGTGTGTCTGGGGGATTGATGCGCTGCGTTGCCAGAGGCTGCGCAAGCGGTGTTTCGAGGATCTGCTCCTCACGATCAACAGGGTCAGGTAACAGCGATGGATTGGGTTCCCATAGTCTTCATTACGTTCAAGGTGCTCGTGTTCGGCACGTGCATGTTCTTTGCCATCAAGTGGCATTACGACCAAGGCAAGAAGAAGAAAAACGATTCCAACGAGCCGTAGGCTGCACGCCCCCTTGGCCGCCTCGATTGGGCATGGTGGGGTCGTTCACGCCTTTTCGGCTCAAGCCCCCAGATACGCCTTGCGCACGTCGGCATTGGTGAGCAGCGCAGCGCCCGTGTCTTCCAGCACCACGCGGCCGTTTTCCAGCACGTAGCCGCGGTCGGCGATTTGCAGGGCGCGGTTGGCGTTTTGTTCCACCAGAAACACGGTGACGCCCTCGGCGCGGATCGCCTGGATGATCTCGAAGATCTGCGCGATGATCAGCGGCGCCAGGCCCAGCGTGGGCTCGTCGAGCAGCAGCAGGCGCGGCTTGCTCATCAGCGCGCGGCCGATGGCCAGCATTTGCTGTTCGCCGCCGCTCATGGTGCCCGCGCGTTGGCTGGCGCGGTCCTTGAGGCGCGGAAAGAGCTGGAAGACATGCGCGATGCCCGCCTCGACGGCGGAGCCGTCCTGGAAAAAGCCTCCCATCTTCAGGTTGTCGATCACCGACAGGTTGGAGAAGATGCGCCGCCCTTCGGGCGAGACGGCGATGCCCTTGCGCATGATGAGGTGCGTGGGCTGGCGGGTGATGTCCTCGCCCTCGAAGCGCACGGTGCCGCTGCTGGCGCGCGGCGTGCCGCACAGGGTCATGAGCAGCGAGGTCTTGCCCGCGCCGTTGCAGCCGATCAGCGTGACGATCTCGCCGGGGTTCACATGCAGGCTGACGCCGTTCACGGCGCAGATGGCGCCGTAGTGGGTGGACAGGTTTTCCACCTGCAGCATGGGTCGGATTGGTGTCTGGCCCATCATGCTTCTCCCAGATAGGCCTTGATGACCCGTTCGTCGTTGCGAATGGCGTCGGGCGTGCCCGTGGCGATGGGTTTGCCATATTCCATGACCAGGATGCGTTCGGACACGCCCATCACCAGGCCCATGTCGTGCTCGATGAGCAGCACCGTCACGCCGCAGTCGCGGCGCAGCTGGTCGATGAGCTGCTGCAGGTCTTTTTTCTCCTGCGGGTTCAGGCCGGCGGCGGGCTCGTCCAGCATCAGCAGGCGCGGCTGGGTGATCATGCAGCGCGCGATTTCCAGGCGGCGCTGGTGGCCGTAGGCCAGGTTGCCGGCCTCGCGGTTCACGAAGTCGCGCAGGCCCATCACGTCCAGCCAGTGCATGGCGCGATCGATCTTCTCCGCTTCGCTCTTGCGGTAGCGCGCGGTGTTGAACAGGCCCGCCAGCAGCGGCGCGCGCGACTGGTGGTGCTGGGCCACCAGCAGGTTCTCCAGCACCGTCATGCCTTTGAACAGGCGCACGTTCTGGAACGTGCGCACCACGCCATGGCGCGCCACCTGGTGGCTGGTATGGCCTGCAATGGCCCGGCCCTGCAGCGCAATCTGGCCGGTGCTGGGCCGGTAAAAGCCGCTGATGCAGTTGAATACCGTGGTTTTGCCTGCGCCATTGGGGCCGATGATGGCGAACACCTCCTGCGGCTTCACGTCGAAGCCCACATGGTCCACCGCCAGCAGGCCGCCAAAGCGCATGCACAGGTCTTTCACTTCAAGCAAGGCGGCGCTCATGCGGGCACCTCCACATGGTGGCGCTTCATGGGCAGCAGGCCCTGCGGGCGCCACACCATCATCAAAATCATGACCAGGCCGAAGATCAGCATGCGGTATTCGGAGAATTCGCGCGCCAGCTCGGGCAGCACGGTAAGGATGATGGCCGCCACGATCACGCCCAGCTGCGAGCCCATGCCGCCCAGCACCACGATGGCCAGGATCAGCGCGGACTCGATGAAGGTGAACGACTCGGGGTTCACGATGCCCTGGCGCGCCGCAAAGAACGCGCCGCCAAAGCCCGCGAACATGGCGCCCAGGGTAAAGGCCGACAGCTTGATCCTCATGGGGTTCAGGCCCAGCGAGCGGCAGGCGATCTCGTCTTCGCGCAGCGCCTCCCAGGCGCGGCCGATGGGCATGCGGATCAGGCGGTTGCTGATGAACAGCGTGACCACCGCAAGCAGCAGCGCCATCAGGTACAGCGCGATCACCATGTGCAGCGAGTTGAACTCCAGTCCAAAAAACTGGTGGAAGGTGGTGCCGCCCTCCACGGTGGGGTTGCGCGTCATCTCCAGGCCCAGCACCGTGGGCTTGGGGATGCTGGAGATGCCGTCCGGCCCGCCCGTCCAGTCGGTCAGGTTGACCAGCAGCAGCCGGATGATCTCGCCAAAGCCCAGCGTGACGATGGCCAGATAGTCGCCGCGCAGGCGCAGCACCGGAAAGCCCAGCACGAAGCCAAACAGCGCCGACGCTGCGCCAGCCAGGGGCAGGGCCTCCCAGAAGCTCCAGCCGGCCCAGTGAAACAGCAGTGCGTAGGTATAGGCCCCCACGGCGTAAAAGCCCACAAAACCCAGATCGAGCAGGCCAGCAAACCCGACGACGATGTTCAGGCCCAGACCCAGCATCACGTAGATCATGGCCAGCGTGGCGATGTCCACGGCGTTGCGCCCGGCGAAGAACGGCCACGATGCCGCCAGCATCAGCGCCACGAAGATCAGCACCTTGCGCTGGCCCGGCGCGGCCCGCGCAAGGCGGGGCAGGGCAAAGCGCGGCAGTTTCGGCGCAACCAGCGGGCGCAGCAATTGCACCACAAACACCGCCAGGCAGCCCCACAGCAGCGTGCTCCACTCGGGCACGATGATGGTGCGCGTGCCCGCGCGCTCCAGGTGCAGCGTGAAGATGGGCAGCACCACGATGGCCGCCAGCACGGTGGCGATCAGCGCGTTTTTGAGATGGGAGGAAAAACCGGCGGCGTGCATCAGACTTTCTCCACTTCAGGCTTGCCCAGCAGGCCCGTGGGGCGCACCAGCAAAATCAGCACCAGCAGGCCAAAGGCCACGATGTCTTTGTACTCCGACGAGATGTAGGCCGCGGCCAGGGTCTCGGCCACGCCCAGAATCACACCGCCCAGCATGGCGCCCGGGATGGAGCCAATGCCCCCCAGCACCGCCGCCGTGAAGGCCTTGATGCCCGCAAGAAAACCAATGAAGGGGTTGAGCTTGCCCACCGCCAGCGCGATCAGCACCCCGCCCACGGCGGCCAGCATGGCGCCCAGGATGAAGGTGAACGAGATCACCCGGTTGGTGTCGATGCCCAGCAGGTTGGCCATGTGCATGTCTTGCGAGCACGCGCGCGAGGCGCGCCCCATGCGCGAGTGCTGGATGTACAGCGTGAGCGCGATCATCAGCGCCACCGCCACCACGATGATGAGGATGCGCGAGTAGGGCACGTATACCTCGAAGCCCCCCTCGGTGCCAAAGCGCAGCGCGCCGGGGATGAGCGACGGCACGGCCATGTCGCGCGCGCCCTGGCCCAGCGCCACCCAGTTTTGCAAAAAGATGGACATACCGATGGCCGAGATCAGCGCCACCAGGCGCGGGCTGCTGCGCAGCGGCTTGTAGGCCACCTGCTCCACCACAAAGCCATACACGCCCGTAATGGCCACCGCCACCACCAGCATCAGCGCGATGACGGCCCATACCGGCAGGCCGCTTTGCACGCCGACGGCCGACAGCGTGACCAGGCCGATGTAGGCGCCGATCATGTAGATGTCGCCATGGGCGAAGTTGATCATTCCGATGATGCCGTACACCATGGTGTAGCCGATGGCGATCAGGGCGTAGATGGCGCCCAGCGAAAGACCGTTGAACAGTTGCTGTATCAGCTGGGGTAAGAGATCAGACATGCGTGCCACCCCTCAACAGGAAAAGGCCCATAGGGCCTGGTGAAATAAACCGAGGGTGCGTGGCTTGCGCAACGCACCCTCGGGGCGGAAACGCAGTCTTACTTGGCGGCCGGACTCTTGCCGCCGTCCTTGTGCCACTGGAAGACCTGGAAGTCAAAGCTGTTGAGGTCGCCCTGCTTGTTCCAGGAGACGGGGCCCAGCACGGTGTCGATGGTGCTCTTGTGCAGGTACTCGGCCACCTTGGCGGGATTGTCGCCCACGGCCTTGAGGCCCGCCAGCAGCGCCTGCGTGGCGGCAAAAGAGGTGAGCTGGAACGCACCCGAAGCGTTGCGCTTTTTGTCCTTGAAGGCGGCCACCACGGCCGCGTTCCTGGGGTTGGCAGAGAAGTCGGCCGGCAGCGTCACCAGCATGCCTTCGACGGCCGGGCCGGCAATGGCGTTCACCTCGGGGTTGCCCACGCCCTCGGGGCCCATCATGCGCACCTTCAGGCCCTGCTCGCCGGCCTGGCGCAGCAGCAGGCCCATTTCGGGGTGGTAGCCGCCGTAATAGACGAAGTCCACGCCCGCGCCCTTGAGCTTGGTGATGACGGCAGAGTAGTCGCTGTCACCGGCGTTGATGCCTTCAAACAGCGCCACGTTGATGCCGGCCTTCTTCAGGTCGTCGCGCACGGACGAGGCGATGCCCTGGCCGTAGGACTGTTTGTCGTGCAGCACGGCCACCTTCTTGGGCTTGGCTTTCTCTGCAATGAACTTGGCGGCTGCGGGGCCCTGCTGGTCGTCGCGGCCGATGGTGCGGAAGATGAACTGGTAGTTTTTGCCGTCGGTCAGCGCGGGCGAAGTGGCCGACGGGGTGATCACCACCACGCCCTCGTTGTTGTAGATGGGCGCGGCGGCAATGGAGGCGCCCGAGCACACGGGGCCGATCACGTAGCCGATCTTGGCGTTGACCACGCGGTTGGCGGCCACGGGGCCTTGCTTGGGTTCGCAGGCATCGTCGATGGCGACCAGCTCGATTTTCTTGCCGCCCACGCCGCCCGCGGCGTTGGCCATTTCGACGGCGGTGGTGACGCCTTCCTTGACCATGTCGCCGTACTGCGTCAGCGGGCCGGTGGTGGGCATCACCATGGCAACCTTGATCTGGGCATGCGCGGTGCAGAGCAGGGTGGCACCGGCCAGGCCCAGTGCGGCAACGATGGAAGGCATGCGAAACGAAGTGCTCATAGGGTTTTCTCGGCAGTGGATAGGGCGGTCTCAAAAAGGCCCCGTGCGGGACTGAGACCCAGGCGCTGAGAATTGACCATGTGTGCCTTGATGGCAACAGGGTAACTCTGGGTGGTTTGCGCAGGTGATTTTTGCTAAAGCACTTTGGCAATCATGTCAAATCGCCACGTATCCCTTAATTGGCATGCGCTGGCAGCTATCAATAACGCAGCAAACGTGCTGCCTGCACCCCCGGCTTTGCCGCGAATGCGGGAATCCACTCTGCGCGCTAGGCGCTGGATTGCCGCCTTCACGGCAATGACGGCGCGAGCGGGGGCAGGCTTGCGGCTGGGTCTGGGGCATGTCGCCAATCAGTGCCAAATCAACCTCCAGCGCTTGTATGAAGAGCGCTGGTAGCTACTTTATTGATAGCATTTCAGAAGGGCCGAATCAGTGCCTGCCGGCTTCTGCAGATGCGGGTGCAGCATCAGTGGGGCGCAGTTTGCTGGCGGGCACGGGTGTGCCTGCGGGCCAGCGGCGCACCACGCGCTGGAAGATCAGCGCGTTGGGAATCTGCAGCAGAGTGCCGGGATCGGGCACGCTGACGTCTTCCAGCGTGGTGTAGAGCAGGTTGATGTCCACCACGCGGCCCAGGGCGCCGGGCTTTTCCGCCGTGTCCAGCAGCTCGATGTGGTCGCCCACGCGAAACGGTCCCACGGTAAAGATCAAGAAGGCGCAAAACAGGTTGGACAGCACGCTCCACGCTGCAAAGAAGGCCACGGCGCCGACGGTGGCAAAGCCGGTGAATGCCGTCCACAGCACGGCCGCCGACACGCCCAGGCGCTCCAGCACCACCAGGCCCGCGCTGCCCAGAATCAGCCAGCGCACCACGGCGTTGAGGGGCGTGAGCAGCTCGTGCGGAAACTGGTAGTGGTCGCTGGCGCGCATGATGATGCGCAGCAGCAGCCGCTGCAGCAGCAGGGCCGCCAGCACGATCAGCACGATCTGCACGCCGGGCACGATGATGTCCAGCCAGTCATGCATCCATAGCGGCAGGGCGGTTTTCAGGCGTGGCAGCATGGCGGTGCGGGTGAGCGGGTGGGTGACAAGGCGGGGCGGCCTTTCAGAGCTGGCGCTGCTCGATGGTGTCCATCTGCATCTCGAAGCTGAAGAAACGGTTGCGCCCCTGCGCCTTGGCGGCATACAGGGCCTCGTCGGCGCGCATCAGCATGCTCTCGGCGCTGGTGGTTTCGTCGGGCACGCAGGTGGTGATGCCGCCCGACAGGGTGAGCGTGTTGCCGCCGGGAGAGCCAGGGTGGGCGATGTCGCGCGCCTGCAGCAACTTGCCCAGTGCGCGGGCAAACGTCATGGCGCCCGAGCGCGGCGTGTTCGGCAGGATCAGCGCAAATTCTTCGCCGCCGTAGCGCGAGGCCACATCGCGCGGGCGCATGCAGACTTCGCGCAGCACACGGGCCACTTCTTTCAGGCAGGCATCGCCCTGCAGATGGCCCAGCGTGTCGTTGTAGCTCTTGAAGTGATCCAGGTCGCACAGCATCAGCGTCAGCGGCGTGCCGTCGCGCCGGCCGGCCAGGATCTCTCTGTGCAGCATGCGGTCAAAGCCGCGGCGGTTGACCAGGCCGGTCAGCGGGTCCATTTCGACCATCTCGTTGAGGCGCTGGTTGGCGACGTGCAGCTCTTCGGTCAGCGTCACCAGTCGCCGGCGCATGTCGCGCAGCCGGCGCATGGCGCGCAGCTTGGCGGCCAGCACGATGGGTTTGACCGGTTTGACGAGGTAGTCGTCACCGCCGACTTCGATGCCGCGCCACACGTCCAGCTCGCCGTCCAGCCCTGACAGAAAGATGATGGGCGTCCATCCGTCGGGCTCGGCCTCGCGCATGCGCTGGGCCACCCAGTAGCCGTCGTTGCCGCCGGGCAGGCGGATGTCCAGCAGCACCAGGTCGGGCCGGCGCAGCCTGAACAACTGCAGCGCCGCGTCGGCCGTGGCAGCTTCCAGCACCTCGGAGGCCCCCACCTGGTGCAACTGGCTGGTCAGTGAGGCACGCAGGGCGGCCTGGTCCTCGACCAGCAGCACGCTGAAGGGCTCGCGCACCAAGTACGGGAAGGTCTGGGCGACAGCGTTGGCTTGGGCAGAGGCACTCATGGGACGGTGATGCTCGGCTGTGGTTGTGGTCAGTGTTCGCGACGCAGGGCGGGGAACAGGATCACGTCGCGGATGCTGGGGCTGTCGGTCAGCAGCATCATCAGGCGGTCAATGCCGATGCCGCAGCCGCCGGTGGGGGGCATGCCGTATTCCAGCGCGCGCACGAAGTCGTGGTCGAAGAACATGGCCTCGTCATCGCCGCTGTCCTTGGCAGCCACCTGGGCATTGAAGCGCGCGGCCTGGTCTTCGGCGTCGTTCAGCTCGGAAAAGCCGTTGCCGAACTCGCGCCCGGTGATGTAGAGCTCGAAGCGCTCGGTAACCTCGGGGCGGGCGTCGTTGGCGCGCGCCAGCGGGCTGATCTCGGTGGGGTGCTCCATGATGAAGGTGGGCTGCCACAGCTTGTCTTCCACCGTTTCTTCAAAGTACAGCACCTGCAGGCTGGCCAGGCTGCGCGTGGACAGGCGGTCTTTTTCTTCGGTCATGCCCAGCTTTTTCAGGGCGCTGATAAGCCATGCGGCATCGTCCACGTGCGCGCCGGCCTCGGTGTACTGGTAGATGGCCTCGCGGATGGTCAGGCGCTTGAAGGGCTGCGACAAGTCCACCTCGCGGCCCTGGTAGCTCAGCTGCAGGCCCCCCGTGGCCTTGGCTGCCACGTCGCGGATCAGCGTTTCGGTGAAGTCCATCAGGTCCAGGTAGTTCCAGTAGGCCGCGTAGAACTCCATCATGGTGAACTCGGGGTTGTGACGCACCGAGATGCCTTCGTTGCGGTAGCTGCGGTTGATCTCGAACACACGCTCGAAGCCGCCGACGATCAGGCGCTTGAGGTACAGCTCGGGCGCGATGCGCAGGTACATCTCTTGTTCCAGCGCGTTGTGGTGCGTCACGAAGGGCTTGGCGTTGGCACCCCCGGGGATGGGGTGCAGCATGGGGGTTTCGACCTCCAGGAAGCCGTGCTCCATCATGAAGGCGCGGATGCTGCCCACGGCCTTGCTGCGCGCAACGAAGCGCCGGCGCGCGGCTTCGTCGGTCATCAGGTCCACATAACGCTGGCGGTACTTGACCTCCTGGTCGGCCACGCCGTGGAACTTGTCGGGCATGGGGCGCAGGCTCTTGGTGAGCAGGCGCAGGCGTGTCACCTTGACCGACAGCTCGCCGGTCTTGGTCTTCATGAGCAGGCCTTCGGCGCCCACGATGTCGCCCAGGTCCCAGCGCTTGAAATCGGCATACACGTCTTCACCCACGCCGTCGCGCGTCACGTACAGCTGGATGCGCCCGCCGATGTCGCCCAGCGAGCCGTCTTGCAGCGTGGCAAAGCTGGCCTTGCCCATCACGCGCTTGAGCATCATGCGGCCGGCCACGCTGACCGGCACGGCCTGCGCCTCCAGCGCTTCACCTTCCAGCGCGCCGTATTGCTCTTGCAGGGCGGCTGCGCGGTGGCCCGGCTTGAAATCGTTGGGAAACGCCACGCCCCGGCCCTGGGCCTGGCCCTCGCGCAGGGCCTTGAGCTTGTCGCGGCGTTCGGCGATGAGCTGGTTTTCGTCCTGGGGCTGGGTGGGGGCTTGATTGTGTTCAGACATGGTGCCGAGGGGCTTGTGGGCAAACGGGCGATTTTAGGGTTTTGCCGCAGGGTTGGTTTCAAGTGCCGGCTTGATGCGCCAGCCCAGCACCGCCAGCACCGTCCAGACGATGATGCGCAAGTCCAGCCACAGGCTGCGCTTGCGCACGTAGTGCTGTGCATAGCGCAGTTTGGTGGGCAGGATCTGCTCGGTGTAGGTGCGCTCGGGGTCGGGGCTGTTGGCCAGCAATACGCTCTCGTCGCGAAAGGCAATCGATGCCAGGTCGGTGATGCCGGGGCGCACCGACAGCACCGTGTCGCGCACATCGGCGGGGTACAGCGCCACATAGCGCGGCACCTCGGGGCGCGGGCCCACCACGCTCATGTCGCCGCGCAGCACGTTGAAGAACTGCGGCAGTTCGTCCAGCTTGCTGCGGCGCAGCCAGGCGCCGGCGCGGGTGATGCGGGCATCGTGCCCCACGGTGATCTGCGGCCCCGCCGCCTCGGCGCCCACGCGCATGGTGCGGAACTTGTAGATGCCAAACAGTTGTCCGCCACGGCCCACCCGCTGCTGCCGGAAGAACACCGGCCCGGGTGAGTCGAACAGCACCCATAGCGCCACGGCCAGCAGCACCGGGCCCAGCAGCAGCAGCGCCAGGGCGGCAAAGACGACATCGAACAGGCGCTTGGGCATGGCGGGCTCAGCCCAGCAACTCGTGCAGCGCGGCAATCACGCGATCCTGGTCCGCATCGCTCATGGCGGTGAACAGCGGCAGGCTGAGCATGGTCTGGTAGGCCGCATCGGCCTGCGGAAACTGCTCGGGCGTGAGCTGGTAGCGGTCGCGCCAATAGGGGTGGCGGTGCAACGGCACGTAATGCACACTGGTGCCAATGCCCCGGTCTGACAGCGCCTGGATGAGTGCGTCGCGCCCCAGGCGCGCGCCCGGCGCCAGCCGCACCACGTACAGATGCCAGGCATGCACATCGCCCGCCGGGGCGCTGGCAGGCAGCACCAGCGGCAGGCCCGCCAGCTGCGCGTGGTAGCGCTGCGCCAGGTGCTCTCGCCGCTGCGCAAACTGCGGCAGGCGCTGCAATTGCACCAGGCCCAGTGCGGCAGCGGTGTCGGTCAGGTTGTACTTGAAGCCGGGCGCGATCACCTCGTAATACCAGGCGGGGGTTTTGGATGTGAAGCGGTCGAATGCATCGCGGCTCATGCCGTGCAGGCGCATCACGCGCATGCGCTCGGCCAGCTGCGGGTGGCGCGTGACGGCCATGCCGCCCTCGCCGGTGGTGATGGTCTTGTTGGCGTAAAAGCTGAACACCGTCACGTCAGACGGCAACTGCCCTACCAGGGTGCCCTGCCAGGTGGTGGGCAGGGCGTGCGCGGCGTCTTCCACCACCTTCAGGCCGTGCTCGCGCGCGATGGCCAGGATGGCGTCCATATCGCAGGCCAGCCCGCCGTAGTGCACCGGCATGATGGCGCGGGTGCGCGGGGTGAGGGCGGCGCGGATGGCCTCGGGGGCCATGTTCAGCGTGACCGGGTCCACGTCCACCAGCACCGGGTCGGCGCCCAGGTAACGCACCACCTCCACGGTGGCCGTGAACGTGAGGGTGGGCGCAATCACCTCGTCGCCCGGGCCTATGCCCAGCGCCTCCAGCGCCAGGTGCAGGCCGGCGGTGGCTGAGTTGACGGCGATGCTCTGCAGCCCGTTGCCGCCCAGGTAGTCGGTAAAAGCCTGCTCAAAAGCGCGGGTCTGCGGGCCGGTGGTGACCCAGCCCGAGCGCAGGGCCTGGGTGACGGCGGCGATCTCGGCGTCGGTGATGTCGGGGCGGGCGAAGGGGAGGAAGGGCTGCGAGGTTTCAGGCATGGTCATGTGGGTTTGACCGCCCAGGTCAGGCGGTGGGTGCGCAACGGGGGCAGCAGTGATGCCGTGCTGATCAGCGC